>JBGTMB010000124.1:0-11715 GCA_041743755.1 Nitrospiraceae bacterium
AGCCAGAGGGTGTTCGATTGACAAGGATCATGCGATTGAAATACCGATCGCTCGGGTCAACCCCTTCAATCTGGTGCTTTTCAATCAATCCTTCTTTTTTGAAAAGCAGCGGCAACGAACTCATCATGCCCTCCATCGCACTCACACGAAATAATAGAGCCCAGGGATTGATTATAGGGTGGGGCCGCGCCGACCGCAAGCCGTTGACAACCGCGTAGCACCCTCCTATCATTTCCCCCCGCTGTCGTCGCCGCGATGTCCTTAAAGATATGAATATCCCCAACAGCTTGACCATCCTCCGTATTCTCCTGATTCCCTGCTACATAGGGTTGTTGATCTACGGCAGATTCGATCAAGCACTCATTGTGCTTCTTGTGGCTGGGGTTACAGATGCGCTTGATGGGCTGATCGCCCGTATGAAAAATCAGCATACTCGGCTGGGCGCTGTGTTAGACCCTTTAGCCGATAAGCTGCTGCTCACCTCCGGGTTCATTACCCTTTCGCTGATTCATTTGATTCCGTTGTGGGTCACCATCCTTGTGGCCAGCCGGGATGTCATATTGCTGATGGGAACGGCGGTGGCGCATTTCACAGATTATCGCGTGGATCTTACGCCCACCTTTTTGGGCAAGGGTACGACGTTTCTCCAGCTAGCTTATGTTGTGATGGTTATCTTTCTCAGTTCCCGCCGCATCGATCTCGCCAATATCTTGCCGCTGTTGATCGGTATGGTTTCCTTCACATTATTGTCCGGATTGCATTATCTCTATCGAGGTATTCGGCAGACGAGTGCAATCAGGAGCTAGGGCTTTCCGTGACGTCAACCCGTATGCCTGCTCACCGCGCAGAGATTGTGCATTTGTTTGACAGGTTTTGGGGTCGCCAGTAGACTCGCCGATAGATATTCTCGTCAATTTACAACCGGCCAGGTAGATGGCCACATCGAAGGGTGAGTGTTGCGTATGGCTACCTTTGCGTATGTCGGACGAACCAGATCGGGTGCCGTCAAGAAGGGCGAGCTGAGTGCGAAAACCCGAGATGAGGCGGTGGATCAACTGCGTAAGCAAAGCGTCGTCGTTACGAGCCTTGAAGAAAAGAAGAGCGGCGCTGGCGGATTCAAGATCAAACTGAGTCTTGGGTCCGGCCTTACGGATAAAGATCTGGTTGTATTTACACGACAATTCGGGACGATGATTAATGCCGGTCTGCCCTTGGTGCAGTGTCTCGAAATCCTCTCGACCCAGTCTGAAAACAAGGTGCTGCGGGAGACTATCGGGGAAGTGAAGACGCAGGTAGAGGCCGGTTCAACTTTTTCGGATGCGTTACGTCGCCACCCTAAAGTATTCGACGATCTGTACGTGAACTTGGTCCATGCAGGTGAGGTGGGAGGCTTGCTCGATACGATCCTGACGCGTCTCGCAAAATACATCGAGAAAGCGATGAAGCTGAAAGGGCAGGTCAAGTCTGCCATGATCTATCCTGCTGCGATTATGGGTGTTGCGGTGGTGGTGATCAGCGTCTTAATGATTTGGGTTATTCCGATCTTCGCAAAAATGTTCGTTGAATTGTCAGGAGGGAAGGTGGGGTTGCCGGGTCCTACGCAGTTGGTTATTGATATCAGTAATGTGTTTACGTCCTATTGGTACTTGATATTCGGGAGCCTTGTGGCAATCATCTTCGGTATCAAGAAATACTATGCGACCGTCCAAGGACGAAAGGCTATCGACAAGCTCCTTCTCAAAACGCCGGTGTTTGGGGACCTTATCCGGAAGGCCTCGGTCGCGAAGTTTACACGGACTCTTGGAACCCTGCTTGCGAGTGGAGTGCCTCTTCTTGACGGGATGACCATCTGTGCAAAGACGGCGGGCAACAAGGTGATTGAAGAGACGTTGATCAATGCGCGTGCCAGTATCAGTGGTGGAAAGACCATCGCCGATCCCTTAGCTGCAAGCGGGGTTTTCCCGAAAATGGTCACGCATATGATTGCTGTGGGGGAGTCAACGGGCGCGCTGGACGCGATGTTGGGAAAAATTGCAGATTTTTACGAGGACGAAGTTGATCAGGCGGTTGCCTCGCTCACGTCGTTGCTGGAACCCATCATGATGGTGTTCCTGGGAATTGTGATCGGATTTATTGTGATCGCAATGTATCTCCCAATTTTCAAAATGTCGGACGCCATCGGGTAGAGGACCACATTCAGCCCGTTCCTCTCGCGGTATTTGAAGCCTCGTGGCTCGTGTAAGGCGGTACGCCTTCTTTCCGGCCAAACCATGCGGTGCTCCATCGCAAGGGCGATGATACGATTTTAGGCTCCCAATCCGAGGAGAATGAGCAAGACAATCTCTCTTCATGACCCGCCGATTTCCTCCTTGCCCGGTAGCCTTTCAGTCATGAATGATATGCGGACAAGACTGTACTGGATCATGGGGCTCCGGATGGCCCTCGTGACCCTGATGCTTGCTCTGTCTCTCGTTTTTCACGTGGCGAAGGCCGGATGGACTGAAACATTCTATGCCTTGATTATTGCCACCTACGCTCTCACGATCCCTTCCGCCATTTTGCTTCGAGTCTGTACCTCACAGGCGGCTCTCACAATACTTTTCTGGATACAAGTAGGCATCGATTTCCTCCTTGAAACGATGTTGGTTGCCAGGACGGGAGGGATCGAGAGTCCCTTTGCGGTCCTGTATGTCATGACGGTGGCGGTCGCGAGTGTGGTGCCTCGGCGACGAATGGGGCTGTACGCCGCCTGTTTTTCCATTATTCTGTTCGGGCTCTTAACGAACATCCAATTGCACGGCCCAATCGAGGGGTGGGGGTGGCTACCGCCGAGTCGGCTGACTGTGCCTGAAACGTTCCAGACTTTCGGCATCTATGCACTGGCTCTTCTTGTTGTTGGAATTCTGGGCGGAGCCTTAGCTGAGCAGCTTCAGCAGGCGGATCAATCGCTGCGAGAAAAGGAACAGGGACTGACTCGCCTCCAAGCCTTCCATGAGAACATTGTTCATAGCATCAGCAGCGGTGTGTTTACGGCCGATGCCACAGGGTGCATTACGTCCTTCAATCCGGCGGCACAGGAAGCAATCGGGTACACGATCGCTCACGTGTCCGGGCGTCAGTGGCGCGAGGTCTTCAACTGGCACCCTAACCGGCAATCAGACGAGCAATTGAATGGCACCCTATCGGCGACAACCCGATTTGAAGTGGAATGTAAGCGGGCAGACGGGAACCGTTTGATTCTTGGAATGACCCTTTCCCCATTACACGAGCAGGGGAAGCAGACAGGGTTGGTTGGTGTGTTCAAAGACTTGACGGAGATTCGGGAGCTTGAAGAGGAGATGCGGCGCAAGGAATGGCTGGCGAGTCTTGGTGAAATGTCTGCCGGGATGGCCCATGAGATTCGGAATCCATTGGGTGCGTTGGCCGGCGCGATGCAAATGCTGCGAAAAGATGCCGTGGAAGACGAAACCAATCGCCGGTTGATGGACATTGCGATTCGGGAGGCCACCAGGCTCGACAATATTATTACTGAATTCCTTCAGTATGCACGTCCTCCGGCGCTCAATCTTGCAGAGCACGATCTTAACAAAGTACTTGCCGAGACGCTCGATCTCGTTCAACATGAAGCGCGAACACGTTCCAAGATCAAGATTGTTACGTCGTTGGCGTCTGGGGCGCTCCTGGCCTTGGTCGATCAAGATCAGCTCCGGCAGGTCTTCTGGAATATGGCGACGAATGCGTTTGAGGCGATGCCGGATGGTGGACAGTTGACGATCTCGACGAACTGTCGCCATGTTGATGCCGGCGGCCGCAAGGGTGACGTGATCGAAGTGGCATTTCAAGACACAGGGGAAGGTATTCCGGCACAGAACTTAGACAAAATATTTCTTCCGTTTTTCACCACGAAGAAAGAAGGCTCAGGATTGGGTCTCGCCGCCGTGCATCGGATCGTCGACTTGCACGGGGGGTGGATCAAGGTCGAAAGCCGGGAGCATCAAGGCTCACGGTTTGTCGTATGTATGCCGTGTTCCGGGGGCGCCGGGGTACGGTTGTGGCATGAGGGGCGGACGCCGTGGAAAAGATCCTAGTTGTCGATGACGAGCGGGGGTTGCGTGAAGTCATGAGCATCATGCTCAAACGTGCGGGCTATGCCGTGACCGAAGCATCAGATGGTGAAGAGGCCATCGGTCATGTTGGTAAAGAAATATTCGATCTCGTCATCACGGACCTCCGCATGCCCAAAGCCGACGGCATGGCGGTCCTGAAGGCGGTGAAATCTACTTCTCCTGAAACCGTGGTCCTTGTCATTACGGCGTTTGCGACTGCGGACTCGGCAGTCGATGCCATGAAACAAGGTGCGTACGACTACCTCACCAAGCCGTTCCAGGTCGATGAAGTGCAGTTGATCATCCGCAACGCGTTGGAAAAGAGGCGTCTCTCGACGGAGAATATCCTGTTAAAGCGTGAAATGGCGAGCCAGTCGTCGTTCGCGCAGCTCGTCGGGCAGAGCGAAGGCATGCAGAAGGTGTTCGATGTGGTGCGCAAAGTCGCCGATGCTAAGAGCAATGTGCTGATTTGTGGGGAGAGTGGAACGGGAAAAGAGTTGGTGGCGCGGGCGATTCACTACAACAGTATCAGGAGCTCGATGCCCTTTGTGGCGGTGAATTGCAGCGCCGTGCCGGAAACGTTGCTCGAAAGCGAACTCTTTGGGCACATGAAGGGGTCTTTTACCGGCGCGATGGCCAATAAGGCTGGGCTGTTCGAAGTTGCCAATGGGGGCACGATTTTTTTGGATGAAATCGGCGATACGACTCCAACGATTCAAGTCAAGCTGCTGCGCGTCATTCAAGAACGAGAGTTTCGCCGTGTGGGCGGCAACCAGGATGTCAAGGTCGATGTGCGGATTGTCGCCGCGACCAATAAAGATCTTGAAAAGGCCGTGGCTGACGGCTCATTCCGGGAAGACTTGTACTACCGCTTAGATGTCATTCCAATTCGGCTTCCCCCATTGCGCCTTCGGACGGGAGACATCCCGCTTCTCGTGAAGCATTTCCTCGAGAAGTTTTCCCAGGATGGCGGGAAGGCGGTTCCCGTGTTGACATCGCAGGCGATGCATGTCTTGTTGGGACATGAGTGGCGAGGCAACGTGCGCGAGCTTGAAAACTTGATGGAACGTGTCGTCACGTTTTCCGCCGGTACCCCGGTCTCGGACGACGACATTCGCGGTTGGCTTCATCGAGTTCTGTCTCCTCAGCAGCAGGGTGTTCCTACCGACTTGCCCGAAGACGGGTTGGATTTGGAGGGGCTTATTAACGGGATTGAAAAGGATTTGCTTTTGAAGGCACTCGAACGGACGATGTGGGTGAAGAAAAAGGCCGCACGGCTTCTCAAGCTTAATACGCGATCCTTTCGCTATCGACTAGAGAAGTATGCGATCAAGGGAGGCCGTGATTAATCTGCCGCAGAGCCCCTCCGACATCACTGTCTTTGCTCCCGCCAAAGTCAACGTAATCCTGCGCATCCTCGACCGCCGCTCCGACGGTTTCCACAATCTCTGGTCGGTCATGCAGACGGTCGCCCTCGACGACGAAGTTCAGATTAGGTTGCGAGCCGACCGGCAAGATATTCAGCTGCGCTGCGATGCGACGGGTCTGGCTACAGACCAGAGTAATCTCGTGTATCGGGCCGCGGCTGCAGTATTGGCGCGGGCCCAGCAATCGGTTGGACTAGACATCGAGTTACGAAAGCGCATTCCGATGGGAGCAGGGCTCGGGGGCGGAAGCAGTGATGCGGCAGCCACCATTTTAGGATTGAATGGTTTGTTGCAGCTCAAATGGTCTCCGGCGCAGATGGCAGAGGTCGGACAATCGTTAGGGAGCGATGTGCCCTTCTTCCTTTTTGCCCCCGCCGCCTGTGTCACGGGCCGGGGAGAAATCGTTCGTCCGGTCGTCGTTGAAGGGGCGCGATGGGTCGTGCTTGTGAACCCGGGGTTTGGGGTCAATACCAAGTGGGCCTATCAAGAACTCGCTGCGACGAGGACCTCTGTCAGGCCGCTATCGCACGCCCAGCAGGAGCTCGACCGACAATCACGGATGGGTTGGGCTCAATTGATGGCTGCGGCAGAGAATGATTTCGAAGCGCCGGTCTTTGCCGCGCATGGCACGCTGCGAGAGATTAAACAGAGCTTGCAGGCCCACGGTGCCGAGATCGCGCTACTGTCTGGAAGTGGAGCGACCGTGTTCGGGGTGTTCGCGGACGAGGCGCGCGCACTTCGCGCCTATGCCCAGTTCGTGAGTGAAAAGTTCACGAACGTATTCACTATTCCCACCTGTTCAGGTCCGCTCGTCTGGCGATACGAACGATCACGCTAAGCCATGGTTCGGTTGACAACTCCTCGCACATTCCGCTAAAGTCACACCCCTTAGTTGGCTCCCTCAACAGCGCGTAGCGAATAGAGGTAGGCGGGTGACCATCACGCCACCGACGCCCGCCGTCGAGACGAACCCGATACGAAATCAGAACGTGACGCACTCGCATCAAGAGACCCTCTGAGGAATCGATGAGCGGAGAGCTACAGGTATTCTCTGGCAACGCGAATCCGGCACTTGCCCATGAGATTTGCGCCTATCTTGGGACCAGGCTCGGGGAGGCAACGGTCGGGTCATTCAGTGACGGAGAGATTCGTGTCAAGATCGAGGAAAATGTTCGTGGTGGCGACGTCTTTGTTGTGCAATCGAGTTGCCAGCCGGTCAACGACTCTCTCATGGAACTGTTGATTATTATTGATGCGCTGAAACGATCCTCCGCCCATCGCATCACCGCGGTCATTCCGTATTTCGGCTATGCTCGCCAGGATCGTAAGGATCAGCCGCGCGTACCGATTTCAGCGAAGCTCGTGGCCGATCTCATCAGCACAGCCGGTACCGATCGGGTGCTGACCATGGACCTTCATGCAGGGCAAATCCAGGGGTTCTTCAATCTGCCGGTGGACCATCTGTATGCGCTACCCGTTTTGCTGGATTACATTACCAAAAAGAAGGTGAATGATTTGGTCGTTGTCTCGCCGGATGCCGGCGGAGTCGAGCGGGCTCGCGCTTTTGCGAAACGGCTGGAAGCGAGCTTGGCGATTATCGACAAGCGACGTGAAGGACCCAATCAAACACAAATTATGAACATCATCGGCGACGTGGCGGGCAAGAGCGCGCTCTTGCTTGACGACATGATCGACACGGCCGGCACGATCGTGAAGGGGGCGCAGGCCTGCATGGATCGCGGGGCGCGGGAAGTGTGGACGGCTTGTACCCATGCGGTGCTCACCGGGCCTGCTTTGGAGCGAATCCAGCAATCCTGTCTGAAGCAAGTGATCGTGACCAATTCTATTCCGTTGCGGGGCAAAGAGCAGATTTGTCCGAAGTTACATCAATTATCAGTCGCGCCACTGTTAGGTGAGGCGATCAGGCGAATCCATGAAGATGAATCGGTGAGTTCATTGTTTGCCTAATGTGAGACAGAGACACTTAGAGATCAGCGAGAAGGGGACGGAGGCCTAATCATGAAGTTCGATCTTGCAGTCACAGTTCGAGAGAAAACGGGAAAGGGTGCGGCGCGCCAACTTCGGCGGGAGGGTAAGGTCCCAGGCGTGTTGTATGGGCAAGGCGAATGCCTGCTGTTAACAATTGAACCAGATCGCCTCGTCAAGATTTTAAAAGCACAGGCTGGTGGCGCTGCGCTCGTGTCACTCACTCTCACCGGTGCGAAGTCGAAACCGAACCGAACCGCCTTGTTACGCGATTTCCAGGTCGATCCGGTTGAAGGACATATTCTGCATGCGGATCTATTCGAAATTTCGATGAACAAGCCGATTCGCGTGAAGGTGCCCCTGCATTTAACCGGTGGGGTGCCTGCCGGCGTCAAAGAAGGCGGCATCCTTCATCACAATATGCGTGAGTTGCATATTGAATGTCTGCCGGGAGTGTTGCCGGACTTTATCGAAGTCGATGCCTCGGGGCTCGCCATTGCGCAAGGTCTCCATTTGAAAGACCTGACTGCCCGTGAAGGGATCCGTTATCTCGATGATCCTGAGCAAATGGTTGTGAGCGTGGCCGCGCCGATGACGGAAGCCAAGCTCGAATCGCTTCTTGCGAGCGGCGCAGCTGCACCGGAGGGCGGGAAAGAGCCTGAAGTGGTCGCGAAAGGTAAAGTGGCGGGTGAAGGCGCTGAGGGTGGTGATGCGGCGAAAGCCGGCGCGGCGGCTGCCGCTCCTGATGCGAAGGGCGGCGACAAGAAGGGCGCACCCGCGCCCAAAGGTGAGAAGAAGGAAGCTGAAAAGAAGAAATAACGTTGCGTCTTATCGTTGGGCTGGGCAATCCGGGCGCTGCCTATGCCCAAACCCGCCACAACGTCGGCATGTGGGTCATCGAGCGGGCTGCGGCTCGGTGGTCCATCCGTCTCGCCAAGCGCGGCACGACTCATCGTGGATCGGGGCGGCTTGGGTCGGAACTTCTCGAACTTGCCGGCACCCTCGATTGGATGAATATCACGGGTCCTCCGCTCAAAGGCCTCCTGCGCGAGTATTCGCTGACTGCCGACGACCTCATTCTCGTCCATGACGATCTTGATCTCGATCTAGGGCGTCTCCGGATCAAACAAGCCGGTGGGCATGGGGGACATAATGGGATCAGGTCCGTCATCGATGCAGTTGGGACACTTCAGTTTGTGCGGGTCAAGGTCGGAATCGGTCGGCCTGCGCCGCGTCAGGACTCAGCGGACTATGTGTTGCAGGCGTTCACGAGAGAAGAGATCGAGGTGTTGAATCCCTGTCTCGATCGCGCCGTCGATGCGTTGGAATGTGTGATTCATCGAGGAGTCGCGGTAGCAATGAACGAGTTTAATGTGCGGGAGCGAGAGGAAAGTGAAGAGTGATAAGTGAAGAGTGATGAGTCTGGCATCCGAGAATGTTCTGACTCGTCACTGATCACACATCACCCATCACGGAGGAATCAATGGGTCTCTGTTGCGGCATGATCGGACTCCCGAACGTGGGGAAGACCACGGTCTTCAACGCGCTTACTGGCAGCGGCGCGTTGGCAGCCAACTATCCCTTCGCGACCGTCGATCCCAATACCGGCATCGCCCCGGTGCCGGATCCGCGCCTTATCGTCCTTACCGATCTCTTTAAATCGAAGAAGACGACCTATAGCACGCTGGAAGTTCGCGACATCGCCGGCCTGGTTGAAGGGGCGAGTAAGGGTGAAGGTCTCGGCAATCAATTTCTCGGACACATCCGCGAAGTCGATGCGCTGCTCCATGTCGTCCGCTGTTTTCAAGGAACGGATGTCGTGCACGTCAGTGGAGCGGTGAACCCTCTCCGTGACATCGGCATCATTGAAACCGAATTGCTGTTGGCCGATCTCGACACGCTCGATCGGAGGAAGCAAAAGACGGAAAAGAAAGTCCGAGCGGGCGATAAGAAGGCCGCATTTGAGTTGGCGTTTGTCGACAAATTGATCGGATTGCTCGACAAGGGGGAATGGCTGGGCAACCTGACGTACACCCCCGAAGAGCGCGTGGTGCTCGATGAGTGTCAATTGCTGGCAGCGAAGCCGGTGCTCTTCGTGGCCAATGTGTCGGAGCAGGCCGGCGCCGACGAGGCGATGGTCAAGAGCGTTCGCGAGTTCGCCGACAGGCGCGGCGCGCGTGTCGTGACGATCTGCGGCCAACTCGAAGCCGAACTCTCCACGTTGCCTGAAGCTGAACGAACCGACTTTTTAAAAGAGATGGGACTCACGGAGTCGGGCCTTGTGCGCCTGACCCGCGAAGCCTACACATTGCTGAACATCGTGACCTTCTTCACCGCCGGCGAAATCGAATCCCGCGCATGGCCCATTCCGAAAAACATGAAAGCGCCACAAGCGGCCGGCAAGATTCACTCCGACATGGAGCGCGGCTTCATCCGCGCCGAGGTTTATCACTACGACGATCTATTGGCTTGCGGGTCAGAAGCGAAGGTGAAGGAGAAGGGGTTGTTTCGGCTCGAAGGTAAGGATTACATCATCAAAGAAGCGGATATTGTGTATTTCAGATTTAATGTGTGATTAGGGAAATCGACGCGCGCTGTTTGGAATCAGTTATACCACCCGAAACGGAGAATAGAGCTTCTTCATCCCAACTCTTCACTCATTGCCACGGTTTATTCAGCTCGTACGTCATTTTTTGGAGGGCAATCTATGTCACCAGAAAATATTGAGCTAGTTGTCCCAGTATATCTAAACCAACGGATAGTTTTTGATTGGATAGCGACGCTCCAGGACGGAATATCCACAGTGACGCGAGTAAGTTCTACAGAGGAGAGTAAGACAGGCGATGTTCAGAGATACGGCACCTCATTTGGTCTAAGTCAGGCGTTCTCGTCGCTCTTGAAGATTGATCTTTCGGGGGAGAGGAATAAGACGCATGAAGGAATCGTAGGGGCACAACGCAATGAAGAACGCGTGCATACCCCTCCTTCGCTTTTTCAAAAGCTCAGGTCAACTCTAAAACAGTAAGGACAGTTGAAAGAAGTGACCAAGAATTTTCAGCCAGCGGCGGGGATGACGGTGGAATTCTCTACGACCTTGATGCAAAACCCCTTCGTACACGCTATTGAAACAATGATGGGAATTTTTGATATGGCTGAGATATTCCAAGATACGCCCAATAAGAGTTCGGGGAAAACTAAGGCTACAGGAGCATATGATTTTAAGCCATTTCGAAACAAGTTAGAAAAGTTTCTCTTAACGTTGAATACAGGAAATACCACGGACATTATTGGTGAGTCTCTAGAGTCAGGCCATAAAGCCGTGCTAACTCTGGAGAGGGAATACTTGAACGACCCCGCAATGTCTGATCTGGTCGATGGGCAATTCAAAGTAGTTGGGAAAATCATTCGTGTTATGCCGGAACCGTCTGGTTCAGTAAACTTGTTCAGGAAGGCCGCCTTGGGAGCAATAAGCCCAGAAATTCTGAACCAGATGGTAGGGTCTCTTTCGTCCGCAGCTTCTCAAGGCAACTTTAAACTTCCTGAGATTCAAATGGAAATTCAAGGTCCAGTAATACAAGTTTTGCCAGTTGCGATCTTTTCTTAAGATGGCAGCTTGAGATTCGTTGTCTCACAGAGCTTTCCAAGTTCGACTCTGACCTTACACTTCTTGGCTGGTGGCCTGGGGCTCTGAGCGCACTTCACCGGAGCGACGGGGCCCCGCCCGGCGTCTGAAGAAGGAAAGCTGGAACTGACTGAAGCCCCGCGGTCGTGAGACCGCGGCTGAAAGAATTCCAGAAGGCTTCCACTTCAGAGCGCCGAGGATGGGGTGTCGCGAGAGGTGTGGGAACTCAGAGCCACAGGCCACCGGCTTTCTGCTCCGAAGGCAAGGGAACGGTTGAGCCCGGACAGGCCTTCAGCATTATTAATTTCTATTAATCCACGTGATTTCTTTCCCGCCTGGTCACACTTCGCCAAAACCTCGTAGTAGAATAACCCCAAGCCTCGCTCATGGAGTACACCATGATGCAGCAGCGTTGCGTTCGATGGCGGTTCTTCCTCAGTGTCCTCCTACTGGCAGTTTTATCCTCGATAACGATTCCGGCACAGGCTGAATGGTATGTGGCGGGTCAAGCCGGGTACAGCTTTGCTGACTCCTTGCGCAACGTCACAACCACAGGTCCGTTTAGTGGCATAGA
>JBGTMB010000125.1:0-5158 GCA_041743755.1 Nitrospiraceae bacterium
GAAGCTGCAGTCTTCTCCTTTCCGGCTCGTTCTCGGCCCCCTTACGAAAGCACTATTTCAGAAGCCTGTTACAAGTCGATCACTTACTCCTTAAAAATTCGTAACAATGACGTTACAAGACTGTTGCTCCCTGATATTGAGCGAATCGAACAGGCATTTGCATTGACTCGGTGATGAAGAGTAGGGTTGATGAAGTCGTCACAGGGAAATTCATGATGAGACAGGTCCAGGCACGCGCTCTTCCCCTTTCGCTTCTCTATTCCTTCCTGCTGACGCTGGCTGTGCTCGGTCTTCTCGCGGCCTGTGTTTCGGCCCCCGGTCATCCGGAATGGATCCATGTCGGTGTGACGACGAAGAACGAGGTGATCGCACGATACGGGCAACCTGATTTGGTGATCGCGTCCCCTGGCGGGGAAACCGCCGTATACCGCTCGACCGTGTCCGGACCGTCCATCCCGCGAGTCGAAATTCCCACCGCCCAAGCCGCCCCATCCGGGGAGACCATGACACGCATGAAGACGATCGATCCGGGTCTACGCGCCAGAGATCTGAATAGGGAGACGGAAGAGCGGTTACAGCCAGAAATTCGCATACGTTACGATGCTCGGGGCGTTGTGCAGGAGGTGTCCTCCCCTTAATCCATCCGATTCCGGATGTTTCTTTCAGGACCACGCATAGTCTCATTGCCTACGAACCAGGACGGGCGCCACCCTGAGGCTCCTCCCCTACACCAGTGTTGAGATAACGCCTCACGGAAAGAACATGACTTCTTCGATGCACGCTTCTTCTGTCACGCCACTGACGATCAATAAAGGCACCTGTTATGCCGTGTTTGCCTACGATATCGGGTGGTCGATCGATTTAGAGGACGTCAATCGCCGGATTACGGCTGACAGGGAGCGCAGCCGCCTCCGGCATAAGACGAGGGCTCCGCAATATTTCGAATACCGGCCGGCGCCGCTACGCCTCATGCAAGAAGGAGGAAGCCTCGCGGTCGGCCAGTATCGATCCAGTCCTACGGTCGAAGTCATGGTGTATGACTTCGGCGCCGTGACCATCACCTACCGGTTTACGCTGGACGGTCCCTTCGATGGCTTGCTCGAGCTCAGCGAGTCGCTCTACGAGAACGAGCCCTTACTCACGGAATCACGCAAGCGGGTCGAGCAGCTCGTTGAGGCGATTCATCCGTCGATCGAACGGCCCAAGATCGCCAAAGAGGTGGAGGACTACATCATCTTCTCGATTGAATCCTATTCGCCGGAACAATCGCTCCCGCCCTGGACAAGCCGGGAGACGGAACTGGCGCAGGTGCTTCGCGGAGAACGGACGCCGCTCGCAGACCAAGAAATTCAAGATGCCACGTCCTGCCGCATTTCGTACGGTATCGGGGACGCCGCTCTTATCGACTGGCATTCGGCCGTAATCTTCGGAACAGAGATGGACGACGTGCGAGCCGTACTGGAATTTGCCAATGTGGAGCTTTTGGAAATGCGGATGCTCGACGAACAGCTCGATACGGCGCTGAACGAGGGGTACGCCACGCTCGCTCGAAAACCACGCCTGCTGCCGCTCCCCGGTCTGCACGACAAAGACACCACGCATATCGCGCAATTGCAAGTCGACGGCGCGCTCCTGTTCGAGCGAGTGACGAACACCTTGAAGCTATTAGGTGACCAGTACCTGGCTCGCGTCTATCGCCTCGCCTCCCAACGTTTCCACTTAGAAGCCTGGGATGCGAGCATTCTGCGCAAACTGGAGACGTTGGAAAGCATCTACAGCAAGATGTCGGACCGCACGACCACCCGCCGCATGGAAGTGCTTGAATGGATCATCATCGTCCTGATCACCGTCTCGATTGCAGTCTCTTTCTTCCCGATGGGCGGACACTGAAGAAGATGCCGTATCAACCGGAGAACTGTCGGCTGCGCGTTCTCAGAAGCTTTTCGTGCGTGACGATTCGTCGAGAAATTGCGGCCCCGACGCGAGACCGACACGCTGAGCCGTGAGGGAGAAGTGAGGCATGCTTGACACAATACATAGGGGGAACTGAGCTGCGGGCCTATCTACCGTCAGGCTTGCCGCTGCGGTCTATCGTCCAGTCTGAGAGCAGGCAGCACGAACAGGCAGTGGCAAAAGACGTCTTCCTGAATAATGCGGACTCGTCTCTCATTTCGGTGCCGCCATGTGCCGGATAATCTTGCCTTCCACCATATACACGACGAGTTCAGCGATGTTCGTCGCATGGTCGGCGATCCGCTCATAATACTTGCCGATGAACGTGAGGCGGGTCGCCCGCGTGATGGTCCGTGAATCTTCCAGCATGAACGAGACGAGTTCTCTGAAGAGTTGCCCCGTGAGGCCATCGACAAAGCCGTCGTCCCGACAAACTTTCAGCGCCAGCTCGGCATCGCGATTCACAAAGGCATCCAGACATTCTTTGACCATCCGGCTCGTCCATTCAGCCATTCTCGGAATATCGATATAGGGTTTGAGCTGAGGCTCTTCGTTCAACTCGATCACCCGTTCGGCGATATTTTCTGCCAGATCGCTCATTCGTTCGAGTTCCGTGGAGATCTTCATGGCCGTCGTAATAAATCGGAGATCGCCGGCCCTCGGATGCTGGAGCGCCAGGAGGCGGAGACACGCCTCGTCGATTTCGAGGTCCAGCATGTTGATCAGCATGTCATTTTCGACGACTCGAATCGCCAGGTCCACATTGCGCTCGGTCAACGCTTGCAAGACATCCTGCAATTGAGATTCAACTGAGCCCCCCATGAGCAAGACTTTCTTTTTGATCTCGTTCAGCTCGACATCGAAATATCGTTCCATCGCTGCCTCCGGGTACGCGTAACCTCAATCGGCCGGTTACCTATCGTGACTGGTTCTCCATACGTCAAGGAATGCTGAAAACTTGTCTCTCACCAGGACACGCTCGTCGGCTACCTTATCGAGGAACTCTGACAGACGCCGGGATTTCAGAACCGTATAGATGGTCACGGCTATGGTGGGGATCAGGACGAGCAGAAAAATAACGAGCCTTCTTGCAAACGGACCATCGGCCTCGGCGATCAAATTCATGCCCAGAAAGCCCGTCGTTGCCATGCCGATCAAACCGACCGTGGTGACGACGGTCAGGCGTACCATCGTCTCTCCCTGTCGGCGCAGCACATCGCTGTCGAGATACTGACTCATATCCTCAATAGCTTCCCGAACCTCGGCATACAATTGGGCCGTTCCAAGATGCCGATTCGTCATGCGAAACAGTTCCTTCACCTGGGTATGTTCCGACACATCGTGGAACCAGTACCGATGGGTAAAACGCAGGAACACGCCGAGGATCTGTCGGGTCACGCGCTGGAAATTTCTGACCGATTCCAGGCTGCCGGGGTCCAGCCGATTCAGCGCATCGACGAGTCGGTCGGCCAACATGAGCATGGCCGCCTTATGAAAGTGGCAAATCAGGAACAACATAAAATACTCGTGACGGAACTGCTCGAGACCTGTCTTCCGAGTGACCAAAAACCGCTCGCTGCGATCGCTCACTTCCGTGAACACGCGTCCGCTGCAGATGAAGCGGGTCCCCGGGCGCTCCCGGTCTTTTTCGTTCCAGTACCGATCATAGAAAAAGCGATCTTCAAAATCGCACAGGTGCTGCTCGGAATAGGGCAGAGAGTCCAACGGGTCCGGCGCAGCGGCGAGCCCCAGCCGAATGAAGTCCCCGCGGGTCAGCGCAGCGGGATTGTCAATCGTCAGATAGGCCATCAACGGCAGCAGGTGAGACTCGATCTGCCGATAGCGGATGAGGCCGGGCTTGCCTGAATGGTGGTGCACCAGCGGTTCGAGCAGAAATTCCCAGTGAGAGGCGATACACGGCGCTCGGTACTGGCACGCAAAGGACAAATATTTCTCCTTGTGCTCATAGTCGGACACCGCCAGCACCGTGCCATCCTTGGCAAGCCATTCCGCCTTTTTCAGACAGTGGCCACCGTGCCCTTCGGGCTCCCAATACGTGGGATATCCTCTGGCGAATCGAAGCATGGTGTCCTCTACCCAGGTCAGCGGGAGATCGTCGGCGAAAATTTCCATGGCCAGGATGACGACGTCGATGTCATAGAAAAAATACAAATCCACATGCGCCACCTCGAATGTGATCGGCACAGCTCTAGGATCGGGGTAGGTCATCCGAACCTTGTCAATATCGGTGCGGCGGAACACGCGAATAGGCGACTCCTGATTGACGCCGGTCCCACGGCCTGTTCCCTCGCCGTAGAGAAATCGCTGGACGGAGGGGAGAAATGTGATGAATTCGCTATAGTGGCGTTCCTGAAACAGGGCTGGATCGCCGGTAAACTCGTCCTCGACCTCTCGCCAGAGACTGTCCTGTGTCTGGATAAAGTCGCAATGGTTCTGGATCGGTATGTCATCGCGGATCGGCATCAGCTGCAGAGGCCAGAGCACAATCTGCCTGAAATGCCTCACGACTTGGCCGGGATCGGAAGAAATGGGGTCGTGCATGGGCACTGCGCTAGGTTGTGAATGGTGGATACTGTTCATGGAACTGCTTTGAAATATAATGGTGTCGTACACTCCTTCGCATCATGATGCCCTCCTGGCCGACTGCCACGCAGTGTTCTTCATCGATGACAAGGATCGTCGCCATTGATCGTGTTCCAGTGGGTATCACGCAGAGAGGTCCAACTCACATACGTTGCCGGTGTCTCCAAGCGACCCGTTACGGACGGGGTGTCCAGTGATTCAAAAACCAATCCTGAGAATTTACGGCTGTGCCACCATCTACCGGTTGCATGCGTTCATAAGTCCCGTCAGCGAGTAACCGTCTTGCTTGCACGTTGTCCCGCAGCCCGACACCGAGAATGTCATTGACGATGACCTCGCCCCAGCGAGGATCTTCCACAGGGAAAATCACTTCCACCCTGTGATCCAAGTTGCGCGGCATCAGATCAGCGCTCCCAATCAACACCTCGTTCTGTCCACCGTGACGAAAGTAGTAGATCCGCGCGTGTTCCAGAAAACGCCCAACCACCGAGGTGACGGTGATGGTCTCGCTGATCCCCGGGAGACCCGGCCGCAGACAACAAATACCTCGTACCTGAAGATCAATCCGGACTCCGGCTTGCGCCGCTCGGTACAGAGCCTG
>JBGTMB010000126.1:0-1978 GCA_041743755.1 Nitrospiraceae bacterium
CCGCGATTGCGCGCGGCTGACGGCGAGAAATGTCGTGCGTCGGCGGCACGGCTACGACCCTGGACCACAACAGGACGCGGAGGATGGTTGGAGTTCGGCATGTCGATTGGCTGTTTAACACGCCCGGATGGAGGCGCGGGATGAACCACTCAGCGCGCTCAGTGCAGCCGTTGGTGAGATCGCTGGCGGAAACGTCCGCTTCTGGCACAAAGCGGACACCGCTGGCTTAACGGCGCCCGGATAGAGCATCGAAGATCGGGCACGACTTTTGATCGCCGGGCTTACATGCCTCGGTCATACTCTTTAGTGCTCTCTCTAGCCGCTTCAGGCTGGCGATCTTACCTCGCACGTCATCAAGGTGCCGAAGCGTCACCTTCTTTGCGGCGCAATCCTGCTCCCCATCCGAAAGATTGAGCAATGTGCGAATGTCGTTCAACGAGAAACCGAGTTCACGGCTGCGACGGATGAAAGTCAGCCGTTGCGCGTGATGCTCGTCATAAACGCGGTGTCTGCCCCGCGTGCGTGGCGGGATGTCGAGCAGCCCCACACGCTCGTAGTACCTAATCGTTTCGATATTGACCCCGGTCCCTGCGGCAAGTTTTCCGATTAGCATGGGTGGCCACTTTAAGCTTGCATCTGTAGTGGCTACAGATCGTAGAGATTGTATGAGCCGCCATCAACCGGCTCTAGGAGAAAGCAATGATCGCTAAGTTGGTATTAGCCAGCGGCCTGCTTCTGGCAATGGGGGCGACGGCTTACGCCTTTTGCCCCTTCTGCTAATAACTGGCTTGATCGGTCGTCGTTGGCTCTGGTCAGCGACGACCGAGTCACCTCGCCTGCTGTTCCCAAACCCACGCACCAACCACGCGCTCGACGCCATAGCACCGAGGTCGAACGTCAGCTATTGGCACCAAGCGAACGCATCGCAGGTGACGAGTCCGGCTCCGTTTCTGACCCAAAGAAGATATCATCCGCTGCTGGCCGAGGGTTGCTCTAATCTCTAGGGTCGGCGTTGCGAAATAAGTCGATCGCCGCAGACTAAAGTCCACGCCGACCAATCAGCCAGTTGTTAGCAGAAGCGGCAATAGACGTAGGCCGTCGCCCCCATCGCCACAAACTAGCCGCCTGCCAGTATCAACGTGGCGATAAAGGAAAACCCGAGATGCCGCTCAACGAAAAACAGACGCTGCTGTGCGAAAACAATCAGACGGATTTTTCGGATCTCAAGGCAATTGTTTTCAATTGCACGCTCAAGAAACAGGCCGACAAATCACACACGCGGCTGCTGCTCTCGGTGGCCGAAAATATCATGGAAAAGAACGGCGTCGGAGTGGAGGAGCATCCACGCCGCCTCGCATCAAATTGTCTATGGGGTCTATCCCGACATGACCCAGCATGGTTGGGATCGGGACGACTGGCCCCAATTCTGGGAGAAGGTGAAGGAGGCTGATATCCTGATCGTCGGTACCCCGGTCTGGCTAGGCGAGGAAAGCGCGGTTTGCCGAATGCTGATCGAGCGACTCTACGGGATGTCCGGCATGCTGAACGACAAGGGTCAGAGCATCTTCTATGGCAAGGTCGCCGGTGCGGTTCTCACCGGAAACGAGGACGGCATCAAACACTGCGCGATGACCATTCTCTATGCTCTTCAGCACTTGGGCTACGTGATACCACCCCAGGCCAATTGCGGCTGGGTAGGGGAAGCCGGACCCGGCCCGTCATACGGTGACCAGACAACCGATGGACCAGTCGGGTTCGACAACGACTTCACCCAGCGAAACACCACAATCATGACTTGGAATCTGTTGCACATGGCGCGGATGTTGAAAGATGCAGGCGGCATTCCAAGTCACGGTAATGACCGCAATGCCTGGAAGGCCGGCTGCCGGTTTGACTACGAGAACCCAGAGCACCGTGCGTAAGAGCTACATTCCCATCGCCTGATGGGCCTCCTCCATGTGCTTCATGCACTCCGCCA
>JBGTMB010000127.1:0-25828 GCA_041743755.1 Nitrospiraceae bacterium
CCAGAGCGAAACTTTACAAGGCACGGTTGCAAGGTTGGCTCGCCAAAGAAGACCTTGAACGAGCCTGCGTCATCGGATCCGTTCAGGCTTGTGAGCAATTGCCGTAATACTGCGCAGCAGGTCGATTTCGCGGGACTGTCACACACACAATTGACCCCGCTCTATACAGCCCAACTCTTACCGATTGATTTGACAGACCAGATGGGCCGCCCCTATAATGTGAGCGCTTAACATGTGCGCTAAATGCGCTGTATTTTGCCGCCCCTTGATAAAGCCAGAATCTGAGGACAAAAGGCCTAAGTCTCCGCCGTTCAATGGCCCCAAATTTCTTGGCAGTGGGTCTTCTGCAAGGTTGCAGGGGACATAGAAAAAGCTTAGAGTGGTCAAGGCTGACATTGCCTGAGAACATGTGTTTTTCGTTCATTAACCCCTTGCCGGAGAGTATGCTGCAATGACTCAGTATCGTGTCCTTCCAGGCCCAGAACATTTCCTTCCCCCATCAGCTGCCAGTATGGGCATTCGTTTACCAAACCCCGGGGAGGCTCATATCAACGGTGTGATCGTCCCCGAGGAAAAAGCCTACGAAGAAGCAGCGAAGCAATTTCTTATGGCCAAAGTGCCAACCCTCTTTCCCGGCCCCTTAGTCCTGTGGGCATGGAATGAGAAAGCGGCCAAGAAGGCCACGGCCATCCGCCACTTGTACAACACGCTCAAGGAATGCGTGCAGCCTGGGCAAACCCCCATGTTGATTCCGATGCCTGACTATCGCCCCAAATATCCGAAGATCAATCCTGAAGTCGAAATCAACCCCAATCACCCGAATCTGACTATCTGGCACAATAAAATCGACTGCTGTATGTTCATCGGAGTTCACTGCCATCAAGCCAATTTGTCGCTCAAAATCATTCGGGGCGGTACATCCTGTTACACCATTGCCATGTGTGCTCAAGCCGGTCATGAAGATGCGATGCTGTCCTTCCGCGACGCGTCCGTTGAAAAGATTATGCGGTTGGCTGATGCTGTGAAAAGATTAAAAGGGACGGTTCAACCACGGCTGACATCAGCCAAGAGCGGAGCCTCAAACTAAGCGACAGGGTTTGGGGTTCTGAAGACAGTGAA
Organism: Nitrospiraceae bacterium; assembly: GCA_041743755.1. GTDB lineage: Bacteria > Nitrospirota > Nitrospiria > Nitrospirales > Nitrospiraceae > Palsa-1315. The sequence goes on from JBGTMB010000127.1 coordinate 1,120, forward strand.
AGGAGCATACATCATGGCAGACTCACACTCCGTCATCGGCACAAAAAATAAAAAAGGACAGACCTTTACCGACACCTGGACGATGATGAACGACGCACCACGTACACCATCGTTCTTCACGGGCAGCGAGGTCATCAAGGAAGCGCTCCGGCGGGCCAGCTGCGACGTGATGATCGCCTATCCGATTACTCCGCAGAGCGAAGCGGCTGCTTTGATCGGCGAACTCTTTGCCGAGGGTTACATCGGCGATTACTTCCGCGGCGAGAGCGAATTCGCTGTCATGTCACAATGTGCAGGAGCGGCCTTCGGTGGAGCGCGCGTGTTTACAACGACCGCGGGACCAGGCACGATGCGCGCAATGGAGAACTTCCCAATGTGGTCAGGCGCACGGTTGCCGATTCAGATGATCGTCACCTGCCGTGGCATCAACTCTCCCCTATCAATTCAGCCAGACACGCTAGAGATTGCCTATCTTCTGAATACCGGCATGCTCGTCTGGCACGCCGAAACTGCACAAGACTTCTTCGATTGGATCCTCAAAGGCTATATGGTGTCGGAAGAGCCTGACGTGCACCTCCCTTTAGCGTTGTGTTGCGACGGATTTTTCGTGACGCACACCAAGGACGTCGTCAATCTCACCCCGGCCGACATGTGCCTTCCACCTTATGACCCCTACCGCTCCCCCGTGCCCTGCATGGACATGGAATGTCCGCCGGTTCGGATGATGCGCGATCCGTTTGTCATGAAAAGCAACTACATCAGCTATGCCACCCACGCCTCCTGGCAGCAAGAAGTCTGGGCAGCAGTGGAGCGGTCCCGCAAGCACACAATCAAGTGGATAAACGGGTTGATCGAGACGGAAAATACCGATGCCGATGTCCTCATCGTTACCTCCGGTACAGCGGTCTCGCAGGGTCGTGAGGCCATCCGGCTCCTCGATGACGAAGGCATCCGGTGCGGCCTGGTAAAGATCAAGTCCTTGCGGCCATGGCCAGGCGAGGAAATCCGCGAAGCCACAAAAAACGCCAAGCACATCATCGTCCCGGAGTTCAATGTGACCGGGTGGTTGGCAAAGGAAATTAAGGCTACCATCCCGAACAGTGACCGTGTGAACGCAGGCCCGCGTGTCTGTGGAGGCATGACGATGCCACCGGAAATTATTGTCTCAGAAATCAAGAACCTGCTCGGCATGCGTACCATGTCGTTGGCCGGTCGAGGCGGTTGACCATATCTATGCAGCAAGAGTAAACGATCTGAACCTGAATAAGACACATGCGCCGAGGAGGCTACTATGAGCAAGGAACGTATCAAGATTTCTGATGACCTATACGACATTATGCCATCCGACTATCAAGACCTGGTCAAAAGCGCAACCTACGGCAAAGAAGACCGGGGCTGGAAAGATATCGGCAACAGCAAGGAACTGATAGAGCAGCACTCCCTCTGTGCAGGCTGCCCCGAGTCCATGGCCTTCCGATATATCCTCGCCTCATTGCCGAACCCCGAAGACACAGTCATGGTTGGCTCCACCGGCTGTACCAGCCTGGTGTTCCCCATGGTGGCCGTGCATAACATTCACTCTCTCTTCGGCAACCAAAACGCGATCGCCTCCGGCTTGAAGCGCGCCTTAAGCGTTCGCTTTCCTGGACGGACGAAAGATGTGGTCGTGCTTGCCGGTGACGGTGCCACCGTCGATATCGGCCTCGATATGACACTACAAGCTTGGTTTCGCCAGGAAAAATTCACCACGATTTGCTTCGATAACGAGCTGTACGCCAATACCGGAGGCCAGGAAAGTGGTCTCATGCAAAAAGGATTTGTCGCCAAGATGGCGCCGGTCGGAAAACTCTTCGACAAGGTCCGTCTGCCTGAAATCGCACGCGAGTCAGGCTGCCATTATGTGGTTCAATGCACCGTCAGCAAGCCATCTCTTGTGGAAAAGGTAGTCCGGAACGCAGTCATGATCTCGCGAGAAATCGGCCCGACTTATCTCCAGCTCTATACGCCTTGCATTCTCGAAATCGGGAAGAACAGTATGGAAGGGCTCCAGGAAATGCGGGATTCTGAAAAACCGACCGAGCGGTTCGCCTACAAAGAGTATATGAGCGAACCAGCCAAGCAACTCCTGGCAGAGATAGCCGCCAAAGACAAGGAAAAGAAGGCCGCTGCAAAACAGCTCGCCTCTCAGGGGGCCTAATCCGATTCTGGAGGAGAGACGATTATGATCAAGAAAAGACTGAACATCCGGATGTCGGGATTAGGAGGACAGGGCGCTGTCACTGCTGCGCATGTTCTGGCCATGGCTGCCAACCGCGACGGCAAGTTTTCGATCTCCAATCCATTCTTCGGTGCCGAGAAGCGCATGGCGCCGGCGGAAAGCTATTGCCGAATCGGCATCGAACGAATCTACGACCGTGGCGAATTAGTATTTCCCGACGTCATTCAGGTCTTTCATCCCCAGGTCATCACTATGGGGAAGAGCTATACCATGCCCTTCTATTCCGGCGTGAAAGAAGGCGGCCTCGTCGTTATCAACTCCGACCAGGAGCTTCTGTCGGCCGATGACATTGAGCGGCTCAAGGATCTGAACGTAAAGGTATTTTACATTGCAGGAACCGAACTCGCAATCGAAGTGGCCGGCACTGAGTTATCGACAAATATGTCGATGATCGGATCGGTCGCAGGCATCACCAAGTGCGTCTCAATGGAAGCTCTGGATGGCGCCTTACAGGAACGGTTCGGAAAAAAGTTCGTCGCCTCCGGAGGAACCGCCTCCCTGGACGAAGCGATTAAGAAAAAATTTGCCAAGAAGGAAATGTTGCTGGCCAAGAACCTGGCAACAGTAAAGGCAGCCTACGACATCGCCAGCGCGTGGGCCGAGAAGAATCAGTATGAGCTGCGAGTCGGCAATCCTGCCGTAGCGGCGTAACGAGAGAGAAGGAACCAGCTCGCATGTATAACGTAGCGCAAGTCATCGACGAAAAATGCGTGGCCAAAAAGGGATGCCGACTGTGCATCATGTATTGTCCTGAGGCCAATTGCCTCGATCTCAATCCGACCAAAATGGTGGCCGAAGTGATCATCGACCGCTGTAAAGGCTGTGAACTCTGCGTGATCGTCTGCGACGCGGCCAAGCATTATGCCATCACCATGCAGGCCGTCAGTGCCACCGGACAGCTCATGTCCAATAAAGGTGAGTCTGCCGCGCTGGGGCAGGCCTACCAAGGGTAACCGTTTCGTATAGCGGGTTTCCCGCGCAAGACCCCATGGCGCCTGCGCTATGGGGTTTTTTGTTGGTTAGTCAGTATAGAATAACAAAAGCAACACCATGCAGGATGCTCAATAATTCCGTTCAGCAAGGCCGCAGCGAGTGAAGACTGGAGGCGTACCCTCTGGGGTACGTTGAGGATCTGAACGATGCGAGAACGAAGCTGGCGGGCATTTTCAGCATCCTGCCAGGAGGAGATAGATGGAAACTGAAGACAATGTCATAGGTGAACTCCTTCAAGAGATTTCTGGCCTGATCCATCAATACCCGAAAGCGCTCGAACGCCGCGCAGCTGAAATTCATGCCAGTGGGAAAGACCCGGATTTGGCGCACACACTCGTCAAGGCTGCCGATACCATGCGCGATAGTGGTAATCTCTATCTGACCTGGGCCAAGCACTATGCATCCGTTGCGGCAGGTAATACAGACGCGACCTCTGATGAAGATGAAACACAAGATTTCGATGTATAACGGATTGGTCGCAAACAGGCGAGAATTGCCCTGATATAAAAAATTCTCCCCCCAAGCAACATCTTTTGCTAGAATACGCAGCCCAAAGATAACCTGCCCCGTTCCCCGGTAGCTCAGTTGGTAGAGCAGCCGGCTGTTAACCGGCTGGTCGCAGGTTCGAGTCCTGCCCGGGGAGCCAATCCAGATGAAAAGGGGTGCTTCACTCTGTGAAGTACCCCTTTTGTTTCCTCTAACCTTTGAAACAAGGGCTCCCTCCATCTGTTCCGCTATCACCGGAACTGGAGGCCATAGCGGAAATGCGAGGAAGACGCTTCCCTCAAATTTGCACGTCCAGGCAATTCATACTACAGAGCCATGAAATTTTTCTGTATGATAAGTTCCATGTCATCAAACGGCCGAGAGTTTTCACCGGCTGGCTTGTTCCGCAATCCTCATCTCATGACCATTGTCCCTAGATTTTGGCCGCGCGGAGGACTGCTTGCCGGAGTACCAGCCGAGTCACGTCTCTTCACTACCGAACCGCACACCCAGTTACTCGGATTCTGTCACTGGCAGCCGACCCGCACAGCCTGCCAAACCGTGATCATTGTGCACGGCCTGGAAGGATCCAGCGAGTCTCACTACATGCACGGCATCGCTGCGAAGGCCTATCGCGCGGGATTCAATGTCATCCGTATGAATCAACGAACCTGTGGCGGGACCGAGCACCTGACTCCGACACTCTATAACACCGGCTTGAGCCAAGACTATCGAGCCATCGTCCAGGAATTGGCACAGGTGGATCGACTCACTCGCATCTGGCTTGTCGGCTATTCGATGGGAGGGAACCTCATCTTGAAGGCAGCGGGAGAAGTCGGCTCGTCAGAAGCCTCGTTGGAAGGAGCGATCGCGGTCTCCCCGAACATCGACCCTCCAAAATGCGTCGAGGCTCTTGAGCAGCCTCGGAATTGGATTTACCACAGACACTTTCTTGTGGAGCTCAAAGCACGACTCCGACGAAAAGCGGCGCTCATCCCAGGAAAGTGGGATCTTAAGAATCTCGACAGCACTGTCACCATGAGCCAATTCGACCACCGCTATACAGCCCCGGACGGAGGGTACTCCAGTGGAGCCGATTACTACAATCGTGCAGGCGCGTGCCGTGTGCTCGACTCCATCGCCGTCCCCACGCTTATTATTACGGCACAAGACGATCCCTTCATCCCCTACTCCATGTTCACCGTGCCGCTGATTCAGCGAAACTCCAGGATTCAGGTAATTGCGCCCCGCTATGGAGGCCATTGCGGATTCTTGCAATGGGCACGCAACGGAGAAGATCATTTCTGGGCGGAGAATCGGATTATGGATTTTTTGCAGGAACGAAGGTGAGCAGAGAGACTCGTGAGACGTGAAAGGTTAAATGTGAAATGTTTCGGAGAAAGGGCACTCGGCAATCCTCCGTTTCACTTTTTACGTCTCACCTTTCACTATGCGTGAGAGCAAAGCGAGAACACCGTATGGGATGCAGCAAGCCAGCCGGTCAGACCGCTTGTAAATGGGTCCGAACTTCCTGCACGTAGGTTTTAAACGGGTCCGGCATAGGAAAGGGCGCGTGGCCACGCAGTTGGAAGATCGACCAATTAATTACATACGAAGGAGAAAACCGCTCTTCCTGCTTGGGATCGTCAGATGCCTCCGGAGGTCCACATGCTAACAGATGGCGAACAAGTTCGCCTCGGCCAAACGCTCTGGTATTGCGTGGTGGATGATCCATCGCCAAGGTAATCGCTTTGTCCGTAATGAGGCGTGGAACCCGCCCTTCTTCCATGAGGCCATAATAGAGCCCCTTGCCCTGATGGAGATTGTGATACTCCAGATCGAGGCTCTTCAGCGACGGGTCCGCCCACGTCATCTGCTCCGCCTCGCGAAAGGTTTCAAGCAGCCATAACTTCGAGGCCCAATCGACCCGCCCCACCAGCGTTTGGTAGTTCCCTCGGAGATCGTGCAAGACCGATTCCCATTGATCGAGCACCCAATCGGTTTCATCGTCCTGTCCACGATAGTGCTCTTCCGCCGCCACGAGAAACGCTTCTTGAATATCGATCGCGGAGATCGTCTTCCCCGACTGCAACTGAACAATCCATTGCCGACTCTGATCTTGCGATAGATCCTGCATGGTTTCGACCGGCTCATTAAGCTCGAGATCGAGCGGTGCGTGGCCTTCTTCTATGAGTTGAAGAACCAGCCCCGTCGCCCCCAGCTTCAAGGCTGTGGCGACTTCAGCCATATTTGAGTCGCCTAATAGCAAATGAATACGCCGATATTGATTGGGATCGGCTAATGGCTCATCTCTGGTATTGACGATCGCGCGATTCTGCTGCACCCATTCGAAAAAATCGTTCACGATGTAGTCCGCGCGCTGAGAAATCTGAAACGGGAGGGAAGACTCCTGCGCATAGCGATGGCTCACTCCTCGCGGCACAAGGAGCCGGTCCATCTGGACCCAGCCATCTTGAGGGCCAGCGGTACCGATACGTCCCGCCCCTGTAAAGATCTGCCTGGTGACGAGGAAGGTCACAAACGGGCCGAGGCCTCGACGCGTAAAAGGAAAGCGTCGCGACACGAGATAGTTCTCGTGCGATCCAAATGTCGCATCGGTTTCATGATCCACATTGTTCTTGATCAACGAAACCGTGTCGGCCAGACCCAGGTCCTGAACCGCATCCTGCAGCAACTGATCTCCTGCGCGATCGGCGGCCACCACATCACTAAGCGATTCACACTCCGGTGAAGCCCACTCCAGATGTCCCATGTCGAGATACATGCGCCCGGCGTTGGTGAGAAATCCTCCGTTGCCAGGGGGTTCATCGTGACCCCGGTGGTGCAGATCGAGGACGCCTCGCCGCTGAACGTGAAAGAGATGGTCTCGGATCTTGTGGGCGAACCAAGTCGGGGAATGATCGGGCCGCTCTTGATTGACCAAGAGTCCGTATTCGGTTTCAAGTCCGAAAATACGGTTCAACATCTTAGTTCGCCACGACGGACTGAAGCGCGGCCGGCAGGAGGCGTGACAGGTCCATCTGTTTGAGCGACCGATATTTTGAGCTGCCGGGAGCCTGGCGCTCAAGGACCGCGCATTCGATCGTCCGTTCACCGGCAATGCTCCGGACATGTGCGATCAAGGTATCACTGCTGGGAATGGCGGCGGCCGATGAGCCTGCGTTACTTGTCTGTGGCTTGACCTCAGCCTGTTGGTCTGCCTCATCTTGTTGATGCGCCAACGAACCAATCGCCCAGGCACGCAAAGCCAGATCCAACGCCTGTTCCAATGACAGAGGAACCGGCTGCTGCTCTTTGAGATATGACATCATCTTCGTCTGAACAGCCGGGGTGGCAGCCAGGACCGCACGACCCGTCGTTTCCTCAAATGTACCATCGTAGTTGATCGTCAGGAGCGCGTCCTTCTCCGGCTTCTGCCCCAATTCGGCCACCAGAATGCGCACGATAAACGGCGCCTTATACACTTCCTCGAAGGCCTGCTTAATCACCGGGGCAATGCCGTATTTTACTAGTCTCGACCCCGTGACGTCAGAGGGGGAACGATTGAAACCTTCGACATGCGCCATTTCAAGTAGACTAAAGCGAAGTTTTTCCAAATCCGTAGGATGTCCCATTCCGCCCAATGCCAGTCGGTCATAAATTTCGTAGAGCTTCGGAGTCCCCTTACTCACCGTCGTCAGGAGAATGCCTCCATCATAGGTCAGCGCGACAACCGGGCTTCCCTGCTTGAACTGTTCGTCGAGATACTGTCGCCGATTGCCGACCGCTTCCACCCAGCGATAGGGCTCTTCATACATAGCGCACCACCTGTGATTCGTAGAGAGGTTTCAATGTCGCGTCCGGCACCGTCTGCACACCAGCCCCGGTCACCAACTTGATCACGGGGTAGAGACTCGCCTCCCGGTTGACACCACCGGTCGCCGAGTCGAACTCTGCCGCGCTGGTGAGCAATCGTAAGGCCTGCACCATAGCCTGTTCTTCAGGCAGCGCACTCAGAGGCTGTTCCCCCCACGTATTCAGATAGTGCAAAATCCCTCTGATCGTGGGGGAACCGGACCCGGATACGGCATACTCAACACCTTCGAACTCCGCTCCGAGGATATCGTAGAAATAGATCTTGGCCGAGCCCTGCTCCATATCGTAGCCGGCAAACACCGGAACCACCGCGCCTGTCCCGGCCAACGCTGCAGGCACATTGTCCTTCAAAAGCTTGGAGACGGCGCGTAATTTACCGTCGAAACTCAATTCCTGCAGCTGCGTTCTCCGATAATATTTGAAGGAGTGCTCCAGGACCCTCACCATTTCATAAGCGGTCGCCGGGACCCCGGCAATTGCCAACACACTGTACCGATCGATCTCCAACACCTTGTCCGTGCGATCGTACATCACCATATTACCGGCGGTCGCACGACGATCACCAGCCACTAGCACGCCATCGCGATACTTGAAAGCCAAAATCGTGGTGGCATTCGTGAGTGCATGGCCAGTCCCCACCGCTGTCGAGCCGCCGAGTGTATAGCCCTGTTCCTTCAATAGCTGAAAAAAATCTCCTTGCATCCCCATCTTCAAAACCCCTCGTGAAGCGTGAAACGTGAAGCGGTAGGCGATGGGACATCATGGCTACCCCCTCACGCCTAACCCCTTACCCTTAACGTCTTTACTCCCCCGTCCTCTGCCGATACCGCTCGGCCTGTTTCGGATCGACCTTGCGCATGCGTTTGAGCAGATTGTCCTTGTCGGGCGACTCAGTCTCCGGTCGTTTCGGACCGCCACCCTCATCGGACGGACTCGGCGCCTTCGGCATCGGATTGCCTGGGCCTTCCCGCCGCTCCGGCATTGAGATGTAGTTCATGATCGAGACTCCTTTTCACTGTTCCATGCGTTCAGCGCATCCACTGGGGATGCCGCGCTTTCGAATATCTGCGCGCAGACTTGCACCGCCTTTGGCTCGAAGAGGTCGCCCATCTCTAATGTCCGCGGAAGCAGCCCCCCGTTGAACTGAATGCGTTCCCATTGCATCGACGTGATCTGATCTGAAAACTGTCTGATACAGAGGCCGCGAATCCCTGCTCTCGTATCGGCCGGGCCAACCACCAATGCCGATTCGACATCCTGCTCCGACGTCATCCGCCAGGCCTTCCCCTCGGCCTCGATTCCCAGAAAGAGCCCGCGTTCAGGATTCACATTATGGTACTCCAAATCCAAACTCGCCAGCCAGGGATCGTCCCATCCAATCCGCTCTTCCTGCATAAAAGTTTCTAACAGCCAGAGTTTAGTGACCCAATCGAGCCGCCCGACGAGTTGCCCTCGATCACCGGTGAGCAACCGCAGCGTGGCCGCCCATTCGCGAAGGATCCAATCGGTCTCTGCATCAACACCGGCTAAATTTTTCTCGGCCGCGAGGTAGTACTGCTCTTGAATGTCGAGGCCCGTGATGGTGCTACCGTTCTTTTGACGGACCGTCGCCTTCAGATTCTGATCGCGAGATAGCTGCTTCACCGCAGTGACGGGATGCTCTAATTCAAGAGTCGGTGCAGCCTTGCGCGCAATCAACTCCAATACCAACTGCGTCGTCCCAACCTTCAACGCCGTTGCGTACTCGCACATATTGGCATCGCCGACGATGAGATGGAGCCGACGGTATTTTTCCCGAACCGCGTGCGGCTCGTCCCTCGTATTCAGAATGGGCCGGTTGTGCATCGTATCGACGCTTAAGTCCGTCTCCATAAAATCAGCTCGCTGAGACAGCTGATACTGGCCCGGCACGAACCCGATTTCTTGACCTTCCACCCCGACTTTCCCGGCGCCAGCAATGATCTGCCGGCTGACAAGGAACGACAGTAACCCCGCGGTCAGCGAAGGGAAGGGAATCGAACGAGAGACGAGGTAGTTATCGTGACAGCCGTAACTGTGTCCGTGAAAGTCTGTGTTGTTCTTGTAGAGTTGCACATGCGGCCCGCCAAGCGCGTGATTACGCCTCGCCGCCGCTCGCTGGGTAATGCGCTCCCCTGCACGGTCATGTGCCAGGATATCTCGCAACGTTCGGCATTCAGGCGTGGAGTATTCAGGATGCGTATGATCGTTGTAGAAGCGTGCCCCGTTTGGAAGCACGAGATCGCTCTTCATCTCGTGAAATGAAAATGGCCGATGGGCATCGACCTTGGAGAATTCGTCCTCTTCTTTATCCTGTTGTAAGCCGGAAACCCGGAACCCCCGCGCATCTTCGTGCGGGTCTTCACCACCATAGTCCCAGCGCCGCTCGAAGGAGGCCGTCAGATGGGCTCGCACCAGTTCCATCGACTCCACGACCGGATCGACCGCGTCCTGGTCTTCCCTCGTAATCCCATACTCTGTTTCGATGCCGTAGAGTCGCATAATTCGTTAGACGTAAAAGGTGAAACGAGGGGAGTCGCCCACATCTGAGACCGGAAATCTACACGTTTCGCGCCTTTAAATAATTTGATTGATCAGTCGCTCTTCGGACTGCCGCCCGCGTCGAAACGACGAGACTCCCACCACCTGCTCTGGATGGTGATCGAGCAGCTTGAGCCATTCTTCCGCTGCATCGTCAGGCGGGAGCATCTCGCCCTCTCGGAACTCTGCGTGCACCGCGTTCACCAGATCGTCCAAGGTCATGCCGCCTTGGTCAGTCCCACCGGACGCAATCATGCGATCGATCGCCTGTTCCTTCGCCCGTTGCACGATTGAAGCCAGGATCGCACCGCTGATCAGATCGCTCCGATACAGCACCTTATTCTGCCCGTTTCTGAGCCTGACCGACAGCAGTCGATTCTCATCGATACGCGAGAAGATCGCGGAAAGCGCGTGCTCGACAAGGTCGCCACAGGCTTTCTTCCGGTCTCCACCATGCTGGTCGATCCATTGCCGGTCCAGAGGTAGATCATCCGTGAGATACACACTCAAAATCGATGCCGCCGAATCACGATTCGGACGGCTCACTTTAATCTTGCGATCGATACGCCCTGGTCGCAGCACAGCCGGGTCGATCAGATCAGGCCTATTCGAAGCTAGAATGATCACCACATCCTGCAACGATTCAATCCCGTCCATCTCGGAACAGAACATCGGGACCAGCGTGCTGGAAATATTAAAAGAACGAGAAGCCCGTCTCGTCCCGAGAACCGATTCCGCCTCATCGATAAAAATAAACGGCAATGCCCCCTCTTTCCGACGAGCACGGGCTTGGGCGAACAGGTCCCTGACCATCCGCTCCGATTCCCCCAGCCACATATTCAGAATCTCCGGCCCTTTGATGTGGAGGAAGGCCCCGCGAGTCACGGGAATCTTGTCTCCCTTCGGACCGGAGCCAGCCTGGCCCGACTCCCCCACCAGCGTCGAGAGGCTGGCGGCTGCCGCCTGTCCAATTAAGGTCTTTCCACAACCTGGGGGACCATGGAGCAGGAAGCCCTTCGGTTGAGTAAACTTGAAGCGCTGAAACGTCTCCGCATGGAGCAAGGGGTACTCGATAGCTTTCTGAATGGCTGTGATCGCCTCCGTTTGCCCACCGATCTGCTCCCATGTGACCGTGGGAACCTCGTCGAGCAAGTGGGACTTAGCTTTCCGGTCTTCCAGTTTTTCGATCGCCACATGGAGGCTAGGCTCGATACGCACCTCATCGCCTGCCTTCAGGTCCACGCCGACAAGATCGCTCGACCGCTGGAGGATCAAGACCTGCCGCCCCATCTCCTGCTCGAAGCGAAGCCGCCCATCCGCCAACGTTTCCGCTACTTTCAACACAGGCCCATTACGGTCGTAGCCCAAGACCTTAATCACCGCATACGCCTCATTCACGAGAATCTGGGCGCCGATCTTTAACTCGGCAGCCTGCACCCGTGGATCGACCGAGGCATAGTATTCGGCACCCCCCACCAGGATCCTGGCAAGGCCTTCACCCGGCACCTCCAGTAGAGTGCCGACCCGATTAGCCGGCGCCGTGAGCTTCGCGATAACATCGGCAACTTTCTTGAATTCAACTTCTCGCTGCTTCTGCGCGGCTTGCCCAATGGTCACGACATGGCGCAGCTTGTAGAGGATCTTCTGTCGAGGATCACTATCTGAGAAAGAGGCAAGACATTCTTCTATGAGCTCGAGCGGATCGGATTCCATGCGCATGGATTGATTCAGGGGATCCTCAGTCTTCCCGTTGGATGCTGGATCCTGTGGCTGCGCGGGTCGGCGATCACTCATCGGTGGTCCTCCATGCTGAACAGATGGATGATCCTACCATAGCGGCCCCATGGATTGCCGCTTATCGCAACTGTTCAATTGATGGCTTGAAGAGTGACGGGGACACGTTCGTGGCGGGTTCCTCGTAGGATTTCGACTGTAACCCGATCATTGACTTTATGCCGTTCCATCACATCCATTAATTCATCCAAAGTTCCGACTGGTTTACCATTGATCGCGGTGATGATATCGCCCAACTCTACCCGGCCGGTCACAGTCTCGCGTGCGCCTTTCAGCCCGGCCTGCTCTGCCCCACTGCCACGTGACACCTTGCCGATAATCAGCCCCTTGACTCCCCAACGCTTGGCCATCGCATCGGGAACGAGTGAGACTCCGATCCCCGGCCGGATAAGCTTGCCGTGCTTGATGAGTTCCGGGACAATCCGGTTGACGGTATCGACCGGCACGGCAAAGCCGATTCCCGCAAACGCCCCGCTCGGGCTAATAATCTGTGTATTCACGCCAATCAATCGACCGGCGCTATCGAGCAACGGCCCTCCAGAATTTCCCGGATTGATGGCCGCATCGGTTTGAATAACCCCTTCAATCGTCCGATCAGATAGAGATTTGATTGTCCGCCCCAAGGCACTCACCACACCGGTCGTCAGCGTATGGTCGAGGCCGAACGGATTCCCGATCGCCAAGACTTTCTGTCCGACGCGCAATTCATTCGACGTCCCGACCGTGAGAGGCGAAAGCGTGTCTTCAGGCGCCCGAATCTGCAGCACCGCCACATCGTGATCAGGATCGGCGCCGATGAGTGTGGCCTTATGCTCCGTTCGATCGGCCAGCGTGACAGTGATCGAGTTTGCCCCGTAGACGACATGAAAATTCGTGACGATGTGCCCCTGCTTGTTCCAGATGAACCCTGTCCCGGACCCTTGCGGAGCCTCGAAGAGATTGAACGACCAGGGGTCTCGTTGAATCGCCGTATTCGCAATGAAGACCACAGATTTCGTCGCCCGTTCGAACACAGCCATTGTGGCCCGCTCATCTGAACCCCACTCGGCTGGCGCAGGCGTCACCACGCGCGGCTTTCCTTCAGGACCATCATAGGCCCCACCCAGAGGCTTGCCCCACTCTGCCGTCAACAGAGCGGGGCAAAGACCAATAAGCAGAAGTCCCATCGAAACAACCAGCGCCTTCATCGCAATCATTCCCCCATGATTTGGATAATGATTTCCCTAGTCCTGGATCGAGTATCGAAATCGACAAGGACGACCTGTTGCCAAGCCCCGAGCAGCAACACTCCGTCCAGGAAAGGAATCGTGACCGATGGTCCCTGCAACTGACCTCGCAAGTGGCTGTGGCCGTTGTCCTCGCCGGCATTTCTCGTATTGTGCTGCCAGGCCGGATCGGCAGGCACGGCCCGATCCCAGAAGGCTTTGGTGTCGGCCCTGATGCCCGGTTCATCTTCGATGATCATCACCGACGCAGTGGTGTGCTTCACGAATACCGTGACAATCCCCGCCAATAACCTGGTGCCAGCCAACGCATCGGTGACAGACTGCGTGAGATTTTCGATCTGTGTATTCCCCTGCATGGAGAGACGCAACGACACCGTTTTGACCGCCATACTTATGACTCCATTGCTCGGAGCGCTTGTCGCTCTTCCTGTGAGAAGGCACAACCGCGAGCCTCCTCGAGAATCGCATCGAATTCGCCTTGCGCCGTCAACCGACGCAACGTCCCCATGACCACGTCACTCAACACCCCTTCCTGCTGTAGCTCTTCCAAGTAGGCAAAGGCATCGATCAACGTTTCTTTCTTCCGTACATAGTAGTCCCGCCCACGACGCTGATTGCTGTAGGCTTCAAACTGTTCACAGGCGACAAGAATTTCTGCCAACTGCTTGACCCAGGGTGTGGCCGACGCCAGCTTCTCTGGATAGTAATAATAAAGCATGACGTGCTGCATCCAAGGGGCCCACGTCACCCCCATCTTTCCGATAGCTGGTCGAACCATGCGCAGCCGACGGGCAAGCCGTCGCGAATAACCCAACCGCATCTCGATCTGCTCTTTAGCCCAAGGAGTCATCGCAATGCCGTCAGCTTCTAACTCATTGCGGTATTGCCGGAGAAAGGATTCTGTTTCTCGTCCATAAACCGTCTCTGGATGTATGGCTCTCCATTCACGCGGCCTGGTCGGAATTCCGCGCTCCTTGGCCCAAGACCAAATTTTCCCGAAGAGTCGGCGATCGAGCCCCGCACGGCCCAAATCATGCAATAAACAGGCAATCTGATACTGGTGGACCCGCTCAGCTCCATGGCCCAATGCCATGGCCACCGCTGCGCACATGCGCGCAGTCCGCACCGCATGAGGTCGATCATACCCCCGAATGACCCGGCCAGGGTGAGCCGGATGAGGGTAATCGTAAAGACGCATCAACCGTGGCAGAAGGGCACGGGAAACCAGAAGCGGGGCATGTGCGTGGGCAGTTCGTTTCATGAGTCGGGGTGTCGCAGTGCATGGATCACAGAAACGACCGTGGGGAGAATATCGTTCGACGAAACGAGGTGTCAAGGCAAACCCGTCTACTAACCCTCGATGAAAGTCCTGATCTCTGCTATGCTCGACCGGAACGTCCGACGGAGATTGTTCCGGATAAATCAGGCTGAACGATGACCAGACTATATCTATCTAAGATCGTCCTGAGTGTATTTCTCTGCACCTCTACCCTGCTGACCTCGATCACAGGATTCGCAGCACCATCGCTGGATCAACTCACCGACCTCACCGGCAATGCCTCAGCCGTCGTCACACTTAAAGGACGCGACAACTTCACGAGCGAATACCGCTATGACGTCAGTGTGAGAAACCACTCCGCTGATTTGCTGATCGCCGACTCGCTGGTGATCGTCCTTGATAAAATTACCAACCTCGCCGGTCAAGACCGAGAAGGGCTAACAGGGGAATCCTTCCTCGGGCGGTTTGATATTTTGGGGCAAGACGGCGAAACCGACGATGGCAAACCGTTTTTCCACGTTCCACTTGGCCAGTCTAAAGACCTCGGCTCGCTTGCCGACAGCCTCCCTGTCACAGTGCGCCTCAGAAACAAGGACTATGTCTCAGTCTTCACACCTTCCTTCAAAGTGTTGGGGCAAAAACGTCCTCCGCCTGAGCCGAAACAAGCTCAAGCAGCAGCTCCGGTTCAGCCAGGAACTGCTCCAAGCACACCCAGTCGCAACTCCATCGATAAGCTGACTCAGTTGTTGATCAAGAAGGGCGTGATCACAGAAGAAGAGTGGCGCAAAGCCAACCAGCCATGAGCGACTCCACGTGCAAGGCCTGCCTAGGGAACTGGCCGAGAGAAAACCATTTCATCGCAGATTTGGGCCTCTCCAAGGCCTATTTACACGACGATCAATTCTTTCCCGGCTGGACGGTTGTCGTGCTCAAACACCATGCAACAGAGCTCTTTCATCTGGCTCCCACAGAACGGGTTCAACTGATGGAAGAGGTCAATCTCGTGGCAAAGGTTCTCTCACAGGTCTACGAGGCCAAGAAGATCAACTATGAACTTCTTGGCAACCAACTCCCCCATATACACTGGCATGTGATTCCCAGACTGGCTGGCGACCCGGCTCCCCTCGAGCCAGTGTGGCGAGTGCAGCATGAACCGATCCAGCCAATTACAGTAGAAATTCAGGCGAGCATTCAGCGTATCAGTGCTGAAATCGCCAAACTGAGATAGCAAGTCCCACCATCACTACCAGTGACAAAAACCACCCTTTCTTTTGACCAACCAACGGCCTCCAGTTCCTCTTGGTAGATCCATAGCTCAGGAAAATTTCTGACTACCTCTCTGCCTCTCATGAAACAGCGACCCTCTGGGTCAATATTGTTATCCTACCCCTGTTTGCTGCTCTACTCTTCGGATCCTTCTACCTAAGTGAGCGCGGTGGTGTACAGGCACTGATCCGGTGTTATTCCCTGTGGATACTTGTCCCTGGTAACTTCCTTTCCACACTCAGTATCGGGGCTGGGCATGCCTATATCGGAACCATGTTTCTTGCTTTTCCTTCCAGTGGGCAGTTTTGATAATTGGGGTAGCGCACGTCGGCACCCTCCGCCGACTTAAATAGAACCTCACCTCAACGAAGCTTGATAACCACTTCTTTACTCTCCCACGTAAAGAGGCGCGCACCCGGAGATGCTATGAGCTGCTATAATGGCGTGGTTGTTCACCCATCCCAGGGAGGGTCGCAGGTTTCCGATGCGTCGCCGATTGGTGTTCCTAACCCTCTTATTCACCTCTCTCATCACTTGGATCCCCATCCATTCGTTGTTCGCGCAAGCGCTTGAGGACACAGCGCCCCCGGTGGTTGAGTCCCCGCCTCCGTCTTCCGAATCCCCGCCTGCTCCAATACCTCCGGATGAACACCGCCTCCCCGAGCCCTTGACGCATGAGCGAGAGGACGCCGTGACAGCACTAGGTAGATTGCGCAATGCAGTCCGGCTGTCCCCGGACAGTGCAGACGACCGGCTCAAGCTGGCGGAGGGACTCTATCGTATCGGTGATCTCGACACAGCCATCGATGAATGCCGTGTTGCAATCACGATCGATCCAACCAACGCCGAATCCCATATGCAACTTGGCATCACACTCATGGCCAAACAGGAAGGCCGCACCGCTGCCATGGCTCTGAAGGAAGCCATCCGGCTCGATCCAGAACTTACGCTCGCGCATTACAGCTTGGCCAGTGTCCAGTACTCGCTGGGCCACCTCACCGCGGCGATCCGATCCTATCGCCGAGCGTTGGAACTGCAACCGCATTTTCCCGACGCCCGCTATCGCCTTGCACTGATCTTGAAGCTGACGAATCAACATCGAGAAGCCACACAATTGATGGAGGATGCCGCAATCGGCGGGATTTCCCAGGCGCAGTACTTCATGGGAAACGCCTATCGCAACGGGCAGGGCGTTGAAAAGAATCTCGCACTGGCGATCCGTTGGTGGACTAAAGCTGTCGAGCTCGGCCAGCAGCGCGCGGCAGAATCCCTTTCACAACTTCGCCGCCAAGCGCTTTCGCCCGATCAATCCGATCGCCGAAGAAAGGATGCATACGAAGGCTTCAAACAGTATCGCGATCAACTCTGGGCTGACTACCCGGATGTCAGTAGGAACGACCCTGGTGAACCCTTGGGCATCGCCTTACTTAAAGATAGCCAATCACCCAATGGAGTCACTGCTCTGTTTGCCGAAGCCTTTGCGCTGGGCGAGACTGCGCACGACGAACTAGCGCGCCTGTATGAGACCGGGCTCGATACCAGGCTCACTCAGTTCGACGCACGCATTCTGACATGCTTTACCAGCACTGCTGGCGATGGGTTCATTCCGGGAAAGAAAGCGCTGGCACGCATCTATGGCAAAGGCCTCGGTGTCACGCCAGATGTGCAGAAAGCCAAGGCAATGCTGAAGGGGCTGCCCAAGCAAGAATCGAAAGCGATTTTGGCAGAAATTGCAGGACCATAGAGAATACTCATGCTCGATACTTCACGCCTGTGGCGACAATTTCTCAGCTCTTCCTGGCTCCAGGCCGGCGCCATGGGGCTGCTTGCGACCGTCATGGCGCTCGGACTGTGGGCTGCAGCCTCATCGACATTTACGGCGTTGGACTGGACCGCGTACGATTTCTGGCTGACCGATCGCGCACCTATCCCAGTCAGCCAATCCCTTCTCATTGTCACGCGGGATCTGGCCAGTGAAGACGCGCTCGGTGCCGGGCCATGGGACCGCGCCGTTCTCGCACGCCTGCTGACCAGTGCGCATGAATCCGGCGCTCTCACGATCGGCCTCGATCATCGCCTCGACCACGCCAGTCCTGCTCAGCTCGGCGGGGCTGCGAGCGATGCCTTGCTGCTAGAAGCCATAAGCGCCGCCGGCCCCATTGTCGTGGTGGAAAGCCCTGAGGCAACGCTGGTCTCAACCGAAACGATCGCAGGTCATCTTGTGGTCACGCTCCATCCTGATCGTGTCACACGAACAGTACCTGTGACGGTAACCGGAGATAAGCAATCCATCCCAGCATTCGGTATTGCACTGTTCGAGGCATTTCAACAACAAACTTCACCAACAAGGCTGTCATTTTCACAAGGAAGCACAACGTCCCTCTTAATCAACTATGTCGGCAATGGAACGATCAATTCCTTTCCTACCGTTCCTTTGTCATCCGTCTGGAACGCCATCGAGCATCACGAGCGGGACCGGCTGACCGAGTGGTTCAAGGGTAAGATCGTCGTGTTTCTCCCGAATCCTGTCACGGGAGGAAGCTGGCTCTTGCCCACGGGACAGACGATCACGAGCTCGGTTGCGCATCTTCACGTCCTCAACATGCTGCTGACTGACAATCACCTCTACCAACTCGGTGTCACCAGCCGTTCGTTGTTGACGCTGCTCGTAGCCTGGTTGGTTGCCTGGATCCTGATTCGTTTCAGAGGGACGATCAGCCTGCTTCTTGCCGGGAAAGCCATGGCCTCATATGGAGTCGTCATGATCCTCGCGCTCACGATCGCCCACTTGGTGCTTCCCCTTGCCATGCCCGTGACGGCCGCTCTGTTGGTGCTCGTCGGCACCACCATTTGGAGCCACCTCACCGCTCATCAGCGGCTGATGCTCATCGAACAGGACATGCTCCACCTGCAGCAGGAAGCCATCGCCGTACGCGAAGCACTTGTGCTGCGAGAAACCCGAGCAGACACGTTGCAGGAAGACCTCGACGTCGCACGAGCCGCTATCACACAATCGACGGGTCAGCAGGAAGAACTTTCCAGATCCACAGATGTCCTTCGTTCCCAACTCGCCGATGCCCGAACCCAGGAAGATGACGCGCGCAAGAAGCTGGAAGGACTCGAACAGCAATTGCATAATCTGCGTGCTGCCACAAACGAGCCCATGGCAATAGACGACACGGAACTCGCTCGCCTGCGAGATGAATGTCAACAGCTCGGCATCATCACGCAAGACCCCGGCCTCTTGCGCCTGTATCGGGATCTCAAGAAAGGGGCCAAGTCGCCTCTGACGGTCCTTGTGCTCGGCGAACCGGGGACAGGGAAAGAACTCTTTGCCCGGGCGGCCCACCGGCTCAGTCCACGCGCCGGCAAAACCTTCATCGCCGTCAACATGGCGGCAATTTCTCCAGAGCTGTTTGAAAGCGAACTCTTCGGGCACACGAGAGGCAGTTTCACCGGCGCAACGGCAGACCGGCGCGGCTATTTCGAACTGGCTAATCATGGAACCATTTTTTTAGACGAGATCGGCGATCTACGCTTGGATCACCAAAGCAAGCTACTGCGGATCTTACAGGAGAAGTCTTTCTACCGCGTCGGTGCCACAGTCCCCACCGCGGTGGATGTGCGGATTGTAGCCGCTACGAACCGCGATCTGCAGCGCGGGGTTTCTGAAGGCTGGTTCCGTGAGGATCTCTATTTTCGCCTGACCGGTCTGGTGTTCCGGCTCCCACCGTTGCGAGAACACACTGGCGACGTACCGATCCTCGCGGATACGTTTCTCCATGGCATCGCCGCTCAGATGAGTAAGCCGATGCCACAGCTCTCGAACGAGGCGCTTCGTGCGCTGGTCGAATATGAATGGAAAGGAAACGTGCGGGAGTTCCGGCATTGCCTGGAACAGGCGATCGCTCTCAATGACGGCCCCCTACTCAGCAAAGAATCATTACGACTCGACAACGCCATTCAGCCGGCAGGTCGAACCAAGGCATCACGGATTCTTCCGGATCCGGCCAGCGATGCCGCGGTATTGCATTGCCTCCGTGAACACAGCTTCGACATGCAGGAGACAGCAAAAACGTTACGGTGGGACCGTAGTACCGTGACGCAACGATTGAAGGGCCTCTGCTTCCAAGCGCTGGTCGAGGCAGCCGGCGATCAGGCCGACGCCGCACTCGCCATCGCAGGCGATCCTAGCCATCTGAGAACCGTTGAACTGAAGCTCATGGACTACCACAGTCATCTCATATCCGTGATCGAACTCTTCGCCACAGCAGACGCGGCGCTCCTCGAATGCAAACGGCGCTTCAAAAACCTCCCCGACCGGCACTTCACTTCAGTCGAAACACTGGTCCGGCAGTACTTTCGTCAGGACAGATCAGCTTCCCTTGGCAGAGTGAAAGACGGCGGTTCTCTTCAGTAAATGGACGTCGGTCGATAGTGTTTGCGGAGATACGCGATGATCTTTTTTTCATCGCCCGGAATGATCACATTGCGCCAGGAATCGATCAGCGTTGGAACGCCAGTCTGTCCTGAAACTTTCTTCAACCAGCGCCTTTTTGACTTGAGTTTGGAGACATTCCGCAGAACGTAATCAATTTCCCATTCAGACATCTTCAATCGGACTTGTGTGCTGTACGGACATTCTTCAAATTGATACAGCTCCAGCATGGTTCTCCTCTCCCACGAAATGCGTCAAGATCAAGACAGCGGCACAACCGTCGCAACAGGGGACCCTCTACGTCCACAATCTCAGGCAGACGATGCCCCTCGCTCACATTATTCATAACGCTTCTGCTGCAAGTGTAAAGACGCGGCTATGACGGGCGGTCTCGCCGTTCACCCTTTGGACATACTGCACGAGTATGCCTCAGGGCTTCACGCCTCCGAGTGCCCGTCTCGCGTCGCGTCTGCACGCGGTCGCAACGAACCGTCATGAATACTCTAGGCTAGCATTGATAGACCCGACAGATGAGGTTCCACTTATCTTCCAGCTGAAGAGACACGCGCAATGTTGACAGCTTTGGCAACCAAGAAAAAACACTACGACCCGGGCCTTAGCCCGAGTCGCGCCATGGTTGTGTAGAACGAACACTGCACAATGCCTTACTGTTTGTCCTTATGGAGATCAATGACCTCCCCCGTCTCATTCAGTTCTATGGTTACTGGAGCCCCAGCGGCAATATCCCTGAACATGCGGCTTTCAGGTTTGAGTTTAAAGTTCTTCTCGCCTCCTGATGTCGAAAGCGTCAGCTGAGATTTGGAATTATCAATCGAGGTAAGCGTGCCGGAAATGAAGCGATGAGGCTTGCCGGACTGCCCCTTCATATGCGCGTCGATGACCATGTTGCCTTCATTGATCCAGAGCGTCATTTCGTCCCCGACTTTTGGCACGCCATGGCCGTGACGAACGGCCGCCGTTTCGGTCAGAGTGAGCGTCGCGCCCGTTGGTGTCTTGACGGTATACAGACCGGACTTCATATCAACCACCACTCCCTCGACCTTCTTATGGCCAGATTTCATATGAGCGACCTCTTCGGGGTCTGCGGGATCAGATTGCGCGTTCAGAGGGAACATGAGCAGGGCGGCGGGTATCACGAACAGTGAGAAGAGCGAGAATATTTTACGAAGCATGTAATCACCTCCATTGTTGGTTCGACGAGTCTCTGGCTGGCTCATTCTACTGAATTCATCATCTTCAAAATGTATAAAATGAGACAGACTGAGATCCTCCACTTTCAGGGACAACCGAACAACGGGAACAATGGTTTAATAGGTGTTCGAATGCGACACGACAACCCCGCAAGAAAAATTCACACTGGACGCGACCCGCTTCAGCAATCATGAAGACGTCCCGCAGCCGCGCTCTCGCCAACGAGTGCACGCCAGAAGCGGTTATGCTTCGGTTGGATCACCGCGACAAGATACCTCACGCGGAAAATTCATGAAATCTCGATCCGGGAACCCGTACATGCGGGGAGGAAGTCGCTCGTCGACAATGATCCGGTAGAGGGCTTCGTAGCGGCTCACTATCCTACTGACCGGCACACGCCAAATGAATAGACGAACCGTCTTTCAGTAGCGCATCGACAAACCTCATTGACTAACTCGTTGTTCGCATACATCAGTCGTCATGTCTGGCACTCATATTTACTCCTGTGGCGAGTTGGATTTCCTGCTCAGGCGTGACTCTAAGCACATGGAGTATAAGGGGAATGCGACCTCTTATCCTTTACTGGATAAAATGGAGGTATTTGATACAATTTTTAAGGGGTACGTTGCATGTTATACGAACTATTCATCGTATGGATTGTTGGGAGCATCACTGTGGTTGCGACCAGCATGGTGCTCGGTGGCGTATTGTGTGTGTGGTGTGCCTTTATAGGTCGCAGGCGCGCCGACCGGATGGTCGCTAACTGCACACGGCAACTCAGTCTCCAATGAAATAGCTCCCTCAGGCTTGCCTGTGGCTTGCCTTCCTCCGAAATAGTCTCCGAAATCAGACCTGCTTGCGGCCATCGAATGAACCGTCCTACCTAGACGTCCCGCCACATCCCGCTCATCTGCCAGCACGAACTGAGCCGGCGAACCGTCCTTGAGTTTTCCGTCGACAGGAAATGTCAGACTCTTCTTAGAGAGCTCCCGCCCCATGAATTCAACCGATCCATCTCTTGATTGATTCCGAGTTAAAATGGTTCACAACACCGCTTCTGCCTTCGCGCGCTTGACAAACATCTCATTTTGAGATATTTTTAGACTGGTGCACATCATTACGCGAAAGCGGCTGATGGAGTTTGCGCGGACACATCCGGATGCACGGGCTCCGTTGAACGCCTGGTTCACCATCGTTCGGAGAACCGACTATACCTCCTTC
This sequence comes from Nitrospiraceae bacterium, assembly GCA_041743755.1. Classification (GTDB taxonomy): domain Bacteria; phylum Nitrospirota; class Nitrospiria; order Nitrospirales; family Nitrospiraceae; genus Palsa-1315. Next base: position 23,748 of record JBGTMB010000127.1, read on the forward strand.
GCCGATCTACGGACGACATTCCCCTCTGCCGATCAGGTGGGCCGGTTCACCGTCTTTAACATCGGGGGCAATAAGTTCAGGCTGATCGCAGCCATCCATTACAACCGGAAGAAACTTTACATCCGGCACGTACTCACGCACGCCGAGTACGACCGAGACGCCTGGAGGATCTGATTCATGCTCGCCAAATATATCCATGACGTGAATGCCGACTATCGCCGCATTCGGCAACAAATTCCCTTGGGGGTGTTGCATACCAAGACAGAATACGACCGAGCCGTGGCCGTGCTCGACAATATTCTGGACGAAATCGGTCAACAGGAAACCCATCCTCTCGCCGACCTAGCTGAGACTTTGGCCCTTTCCATCGAAGCATACGAAGACACCCATATTCCCATGCCGAACGCTTCCGGGCCTGCAATTCTACGCAGCCTGATGGAGGAGCATAACCTTGCACAATCCGACCTACCCGAGGTCGGCAGCCAGGGCGTGGTGTCGGAGATCTTAGCAGGCAAGCGCGACCTGAACGTCCGCCAAATCTTCCAGCTCGCCGATCGGTTCGGCGTCTCGCCTGCGGTGTTCATGTCGGCCTCCACCAAAATACGAAAACCCCTTCGGACGAAGACTCGCAAAACGCACCGAAGATAGGCCCACATCCCGTTTATCGGTCAGCACCAACCGAACAGACAAATTATCTTTGAGTGTCGCATCAATAGGGGATGTCAGACTCATTGACGGCACCTTCGCTCACATAAGTCATTCGTCATGCTGACCCTGACATTTGGGATTCCGCTGCAGTGGACTTGGGGTCACCAACAACTAGGTGTCCCCTTGTGAATCAATATAAAGTGGGGTGTGAGGAGGCTAAAGAAACCGGACGTTTTTGACCGCGGCCGCCACTACAAACGTTCGGGTATTGTTGGTCTTATCGTCAGCGGGAAAGAGAAAGAATCCAGAGCGTTGGGCATCATATCCCGTGGTCGTACCGACCAATACTTCCCCGTCTTTGAACGTCACTTCGATTTTCTTCCCGGAGAGGGCCTTCCCGGCCACAAACGTCTTCCGCTCCTCGTAGGAATTATCTCCTGAGAAATTGCGGACGAAAAAGATAGCTTTGAGGTCACGAAGCGCCACTTGTTGCCCGAGATCGGATCCAACGGCTTCATTGCGCCTGACATGCAAATGAGGAGACGTAGGGGAAAAATCCTGCGAGTATCCCTTCAGCGTCTTGCCGTTCGCATACCGTACGACGATCTTGGCTGGACCGATCATGCTTCCTCCACTCACTCATTCCAAGGAGTACACCGCGTAGTATGGCTGCAGGATTACGTTCTTCAAAGAATTTTGTCTTTTCCTGACAGGAAGAATGTTGAGGAAGGAAACGGGCCAGCGAATCAGGCTGAATACCCCCTGGCGACCTTGAAACAAAGGGGTCTGACCACTTATTCATGTCCACGTTCAGCAGCAAGTTGGGTCAGCGGACGCAGGATCAAACGCATCATCGCGAACGTCCAAGATAAGCTCATAGGGAGCCATGGGCGAGAAATTCGAGCGCAACGCAATGCACGTCCCGACCACATTGGTTTGCGCGCTCCGCTCAATAAAGGTCGCGAGGCGGAGTAGATCCACCAACGGACCGCCAATCCACTGCTCAGTGATTTCCGTTTGATGCGAGGTTCCAACTTCGAGATTCATGGCCGGTCCAAACTGGGTGTATTCCGACAGCCGATCGTGCGCCGGATTGGACGCGTACGAACGTATCTCGGCTGCGAACTTCCTCAAGCCCTTCACCGACCCGACAATGCGCCACTCCTTCGCGGCATCGTTTCGACCGCAAAAAAACCCCAGCTCGCGCCAAGCTCGGCGCGTCGCTTCATCAGTTGCTTCACTCGGCATTACGTTACTCCTAGCAGAATGCTGAAAATGTCCGCCAGCTTTGTTCTCGCGTCGCTCAGAAGCTCAACGAGAGTTTTCGGAAATCGGAAGCACTGGAGGGGCTTATCCGTTCGCCAACATCCATTCTAGGGGCGAACGGCCCCACGAAGTGCGGTGCGTACCTCCTTCGCCTCTTCGCTCGCTGC
>JBGTMB010000128.1:0-9499 GCA_041743755.1 Nitrospiraceae bacterium
CGAATTCAAATCGGTCTCAAGCCCTGGTGGAAACGAATTCATCCCCTCTGGTTCGTGGCCCTGCCAACTGCGCTGGCAGCGGTCGTTTGGATCGTCCTCAATCTGTGGACAATACCAGTACAGGTAGAGGTTAAACTCACAACGGAGCGACTCGAGTTCGTCGTGGATACAACTCAAGGGAAGCCGGTCTTGGGTCCACTCGATGTCCGCTCAGTCGCCATTGAGAAATTCACGGCCATGACGTTTGAGCCGGAAACCTTAGAAGTGGCCGACCCGTCACAATATCAGGTCGAAACGGACGACTTTCCATCGACAGCCTGGAAACCGCTCAACGTCACAGGCTCAAAAAGAGCTACGCTGGCCGCCAAAGACTTGACGCGTCATCCACGCGTGACCGTGGAGGGACTCAACAGGAATGAACAGAAAACCTTCCATCTCGATTCCATGGCCGTGGCGCCAGGGGCGCACGTCACGCTGGAAACCAGAGGCGGGAACAACGAAGGCCTTACGGTGAAGGTCGCGGGGCAAGAACATGTGAGCCTGTCGTTTCGCGAGCCGCTGAAGTTGGTCGCAGACTACAGTGAGCTGCATGGGCTTGGAGACCAGCCGTTTCAGCGATACGACGAGCTGACCTATCGAGTCCACCTACATGAGCGCGCCTCCGGGATTGAGGTTGCGGCTTCGCTCGATGGTCCAATCCTGTCGCCGACCTTCGCCTCCGGTCAATCGACAATTTCGATTTTCAGCCACATTCCTGTCACCACACTGGATTTCACCAAACAGAAATCCTCCGGTGAGCGGGTCAGCGCCCTGACTGGTGAAGGGACGATGACCTTTCCAGGTTACGAGTCTCTTCTTGGCACTGTCGCGATTAAGAAGGATGAAGCGATTGGACTGGAACAGCTCGATCAATTCACAATTACAGAGATCAGTCTGACGGCAAAGGCGAACGGCATGCATCTCAAGGGCAACGGCATGGCTAAGCAGATCCGCACGAAGAATGGCCAAATTCCAATTAGTCGCCGCGTCACCAAATTCGACGAGCTATGGCACAATGCGCGGCTGGCTGTCCTCTTCACCATTATCACCGCGGTCTTCACAGCAAGCCTCGGCGCCTATCGCCTCTTGAAGGAGTTCAAACGCTGATGATGCGGAGGTCGCTTCTCGGCTTTTTCATTTTAGTGTTGGGGGAGGACCTCTTCCACGCCGCAGGGATATGGGCCCAGGACATCCCGCGTCTGCAGGCTGGCGTGGTTAAGATCACCGCGTCGGTAGGAAACAAGAAGAAAGTTGGGACAGGCTTCATCGTCAAACTCGAACCAGAGATCGTCTACATTGTGACGGCCGCACATGTCGTTAGCGGCGACGCACAACCCAGGGTGCAGTTCTTCACACAACAAGATGTACCGATCTGGGCCAATGTGAAACATGCCGAAGGTGGTGACGACGTAACCGGGATGGCCTTGCTGACGGTTCGAGGCAAAGAAAATCTTCCCTCCGGGCTCGCCGCGCTTTCGTTGGCCTCAGGCTCCCGTGTTTCAGGAGGGGAGGACATCATGGTGATCGGACATCCGCGGGGTGGAGGCGACTGGGCAATCCTCAAGGGAAGTATTGCGAACGCATCAGGGCAAGGGCGATACTTGACGGTTGATGCCAATATTGATGAAGGGAACTCAGGCGGTCCAATTATGCATGACGGGAAAGTCGCCGGTCTCCTTGGTGGTGTGACTCGTTACGGGCGTGGAGTCACTGCCGGCAGTGTGCGAGAGTACCTAGAAGGACACGGGATCGATATCCAGGCAGCTCAGCCGGCGGCTGTGGCTAGAGTCCAACCCACACCGAACATTCCGATCAAGCCGGAGAAGTCCGACCCCGCATTTGACCGAGAAATCCCCGGCAAGGATGGCGCACCGATGGCGCTGATTCCAGCCGGGGAATTCTGGATGGGCTCACCGGATAGTGAAGGAGAGAACGACGAACACCCACGGCACAAAGTGGAGCTCAGCGCCTTCTATCTGGACAAGTACGAAGTGACCAACCGCTTTTTCCAACAGTTCGCTCAGCAAACCAGCTACCGGACCACGGCGGAGCGGGAAGGTAAGGCCTGGGCGCTCCCAGCTACGGCAGCTACGGGCAAGCCGGAGGAGGTCACTGGGGCTCATTGGCGGAATCCGGAAGGCGGCGAGACGGTGCTTGATTCCAATCGCGAGGAACACCCAGTCGTGCTCGTTTCGTGGGAGGACGCTCAAGCTTATTGTCGCTGGGCGGGAAAACGGCTTCCCACGGAGGCAGAGTTTGAATACGCCACGCGGGCGGGCACAGAGACGAAGTACTGGTGGGGAAATGGCAACCCCGGTTCCCGTCGGGTAGCCAACATTGGTGATGAGTCATTGAAGCGACTTTACTCGGACTGGCCCTCGCCCATTATGACGGGATATGACGATGGGTCTGTCCGCACCGCACCGGTCGGGTCGTTTGAAGCCAATCCGTTCGGCCTGCACGACATGACCGGCAACGTCTGGGAGTGGACGTCCGATCGGTACGATAAACAGTACTATGGAAACAGTCCGCGAAAGGATCCAAAGGGGCAATCCAACGGAGATTTCAGAGTGCTCCGCGGTGGGTCCTGGACCAATGCTCCAGACGAAGTGCGATCCGCGAACCGGACCAGACATCCACCAACGTACCGGCTCGGCCCTTTCGGGTTCCGCTGTGCCCAGGACCGTCCAAAATAACCTGTACCCTTTACCCTTTCTCTGAGGTCTGCGCCTTGAAAGTTTCCATGCTGAATCACGCATCGTCAAAGTGCCAAGCATTTCATACATGCCTCAGACTGTCTTTTTGCGCGCTGTTCCTGCTGGCCGTCCTATTTCCTCATGCGCTCTGGGCCCAGGACATCGCTCAAGTCAAAAAAGGCGTCGTGAAGATCACCGCGCAGGTGGAGGGCAAAAATAAAGTCGGTTCCGGAGTCGTCGTGAAGTTGGATGAGGACCATGTCTATCTCGTCACAGCTTCGCACGTCATCGAAGGCGATCCGCACCCGAACGTGTTTTTCTACGCTGCGCCACACCGCGCGTATCGCGCTCGCGTACTGGGGTTGGAAGGCGGGAACCCGGCTGGGCTGGCGGCGCTGTTGGTCGAAGGAAAGATTCCCTCGGATCTCGTCGCGTTACATCTCGACCAGACAGCCTCTGTGAGCGGTGGCGAACCCATCACCTTGATCGGCTTCCCTCGCGCGGAAGGTTCGATGTGGACGGTGACGGCGGGAACTCTTTCTGGCCGACGGGGGAGCGCCCTCTCATTTTCCGGGACAGCCGACGAGGGCAATTCGGGCGGGCCGGTCTTGTTCCAGAACAAAGTAGTGGGCATTGTGACGGAGGTGGGCGCCAAATTTAACACCGCCGTGCCTGCCCTGGTCGCGCGCTTTGCTTTGGACGGATGGGGCGTACGGCTCACGGAAGAAGTGAGGCAGCCGTCGAAACCAACTTTTGATGAGCAACCGGCACCGGTCTCGGTCCAGCCGACAGCGAAAGGACCGGTGTCCGGAACGTATCAGGGCCTCGCGATGACCCTCTTGGGAGGCACATCCGTCATCCAGACGACCTATCAACAAACAGGCGACCAGGTCAGCGGTGCCTATGCCGATAATCAGGGCGATGCCGGCGTGATGCAAGGCCGTGTGCAGGACAATGTCTTCGCTGGACGCCTGGCGTCGCAGGTCTTCCCGGGCGTGACATGCGATTTTACCTCGGAAGTCGCGGACGGCGGGAAGACGATCCAGGGCAATCTGACCTGCAACAATGGCAACTCCGGCTCCTTCGCATTGGAACGGCAGTAGTAGTAAGAGGCTCCTCGCATGCCGACACCGCTTGATCGTAAACCCGTCGTAAGAACCGCCTTCGTCACGGCAGGGTTCTGGATGTTGGCCACCTTCCTCCTTCCGCATCTCCTCTGGGGGCAAGGCATTGATGATCTGAAAAATGGTGTGGTGAAAATCACCGCTCACGTTGAGGGGCAGCAGCCCAAGGTTGGGACAGGATTCATCGTACGAGTGGACAAAGATGCCGCCTACATCGTGACGGCGGCTCACGTGACTGAGGGAGACCCTAAACCCACCGTGACCTTTTTCCCCCTGGCCCAGCAGCCATTCGCCGCTCAGGTGATCGGAATTGAAGGGGGGGATCCGCATGGGCTTGCCGCTTTACGCGTGGCGGGGCCCATTCCAAATGGTGTGGTGGCATTGGCGCTGGATCTCACCACCAAGGTGGCCGGTGGGGAATCCGTCACGTTTATCGGATTTCCACATGCGCTTCCTCCTTGGACAGTCTCGACGGGGAACCTCAGTGGATTAAAAGGCCCTACCCTGGCGTTTCAGGCCTTGGTCGAAGAAGGGCATTCGGGCGGTCCGCTGTTGCTCAATGGCGGAGTGATCGGAGTCGTGAGCGATGCGCGGGAGCGGCTCGGCTATGCCGTACCGGCCTCGATTCTCTCCGTGGCCCTGACGGGGTGGCGCATCGAAGCACGGCCTAGCGAATCGATGGTGCCGCAGGAAACGATCGGAGCCGACGGCGTCCCCATGGTGCTGATTCGATCCGGGCGCATCCCGACTAAGATTGTGGGGGTATATGGAGGCGGAAAGGTGGAAGAAATCCGAAGCCCTGCGCGGTTCGTGTATCTTGCGGACGATTTCTACATAGAGGCGAAGTTGGTCACCAATGCGCGCTATCGCCGGTTCGAGGAGGCCACAGGCGTGACTCTTCCTGCCGTGCCGGATGAACAGGGGGCATCGCTCAAGCCTGAGGAGCCAGCGGAGGGCGTCTCTTGGCACGACGCGGTAGCCTACTGCCGATGGGCCCACAAGCGGCTACCGACGGAGGACGAATGGGAAAAGGCGGCACGCGACACGCAAGGCAGGATCTTGAACGACCAGGTGTATGAATGGACGGCCAGTACGTATCGGGAATCCAGATCGAGCCCCACTGAATCATCGGACCCGACGCAGAAGGTGGTTCGGGGAAACCTACGTGCGCTCAACATTCTGGAAGTCGATGGAGACATTGACTATCAGGTTCGCATGTACGCGAGGACGGACGAAGGAGCGTCCGGCAGAGGCTTTCGCTGCGTGCAAGATGTCGCGAAGGGGCGATGAGCTTGGGTGCAGGAGGGATCGCACGATGAGATGGTGGTTGCAAGCCGTGTGTGTCCTAACGGTCGCGGTCCTGGCATATGTGGGCTCACCTCCCTGTCTTTTGGCTGAGGAGATTGAAAACTTCAAGAATGGCGTAGTGAAGATCACGGCGCGCGTAGACGGGAAGACGAAAACCGGCACGGGCTTTATCGTGCGACTGGAGAAGGAAACAGCCTACATCATCACAGCATCACACGTTGTCGAAGGTGATCCACAGCCGAAGGTGGTCTTTCGCCCCGACGATACAAAGTTATTTCCGGCTCACCTCAAGGGCCTCGAAGGGGATGATCGTCGAGGACTTGCGGCGCTCGTTGTAAAGGGAAACCTACCCGATGGGTTAGAAACCCTCCCCCTGAATCAAGATTTCCATGTTACGGGTGGTGAGGAAGGGATCGTGATCGGTTTCCCACTCGTGCCTGCGGTCCCCTGGGCGGTGACATCCAGCGTCATGACAGGTCAACATGGAAAGTATCTCGTCTTTTCTGGCGCAGCCGTAGAGGGCAACTCTGGCGGTCCTATCATGGTGACTGGCAAAGTGGTCGGTGTGGTCACTGAAGTGTCGGGCCAATATGGCTATGCGGTACCGATTCCTATCGTGCGTCTCGCACTCCGGGGGTGGGGCGTCCCACTTGGGGCGGTTGCCATTGGAGGAGAAGCCGCCAAACCTCATGCTGGGAAGGATCCGGCAAGCGCTGGTGCCCCAGTGGCTTCAATCGACTACTCCGATTTCGACCAGGTCAAAAAGGCCGCTGAGCGAGGCGACTCAAGGGCGATGTTCCAGCTCGGCGAGATGTATTCCGACGGTAAGCTTGTACAGGAGAACTTCGTTGAAGCCGCAAAGTGGTATCGACGCGGTGCGGATGCCGGATACCCCGATGCACACACAAGCATGGGTATGATTTCGCTGATCAAAGCCGTTGGACTTGCCAATAGCGATGAAAGTGCGGTGCGTTTCGGGAGCGATGAGTCGAAGAAGTCAGAGTTTATTTCCATGGTCATTCATACAGAACAATTACAGATCCGAAACCAAATGGCACTGAAAGAGTCCGTCAAATGGCTGCGCATGGGCGCCGAACAGAGCCATGACGCCAACGCGCAATTTGTGTTGGGTCTGTTAACGGGCGCCGGGGTCGGTGTCGAGAGAGATCCCGTGCAGGGTGCGAAGTGGATACGATTGGCCGCCACCAAAGAGCCGGCGGCACAGGCCTTCATGGGCATCTATTACCTGACAGGTCGTGGCGTCGAGAAAGATTTCGTCGAAGCGGCACGGCGATTGCGCGAAGCAGCGGGGAAAGAGGTGCCGATTGCCTACACCCCTCTAGGTATAATGTATGCCGAAGGCCTGGGCGTTGTGAAAGATTATACCGAAGCGAGCAAGTGGCTCCGGAAGGGTGTCCAGCACGGCGATCCTGAAGCGAAAGGTTATCTCGGCATGCTATACCTGCTTGGATGGGGCGGCCCCCAAGACCTTACACAGGCGTACAGGCTAGCCAAAGAGGCAGCCGAGCAAGGCGACCAAACGGGGCAATTTGTGTTGGGAGTGATGTTTTTTTCCGGCAACGGAGTGCCGCAGAATGCTGAGGAGTCCCTCAAGTGGATGCAAGCATCCGCACGCCAGGGTTACTCTGCTGCACAGGAGTTCTTGCGGGAGAGGGGGCAGAACTGGTGACCAACGGACTTCGCACGAATGGAAGAGAAGTGCCGCGAGGTGTTAAATAGAAAGTTGAAGCTGTCATGAATCTCTAGCGGCGCGGCTGATGAAACAGAGGAACCACTCCATCGCCTGTTTCCCCGCCTTGCCCTTCCTCTCACAACCCATTTAGAATACTTGACTTAGTAGGATGCTGAAAAAGTCCGCCAGCAGCGTTCTCGCATCGTTCAGACCCTCAACGTACCCCAGGGGTACGCCTTGGGCCTTCACTCGCTGCGGCCTTGCTGGACGGTCTTTTTGAGCATCCTACGGGAGCGTTCTGCTGGTGTGCCACGCGTGCTGACTATCGAAGCTCGTGTGCCAGGCAGAGTCGAATACGACGTTGATTTCCATACCAGGAGGTGGTGACATGAGTCTTGCTGACAACCAATGTATTCCGTGCAAAGGCGGGGTACCGCCGGTTCCGGCCGATCGCGCGCAGGCTCTGCTGAAAGAACTTGGACGCGGCTGGTCGCTGAACCAAGCTGGACATCTTGAACGCTTGTATACGTTTCATGATTTTGCCAACGCCTTGGCCTACGTGAACAAGGTGGGCGCCGTGGCAGAAGCCGAAGGCCACCACCCCGACTTTTATCTGGCCTGGGGCAAGTGCAAGGTCGAGATTTGGACACATAAAATCAATGGCCTGACAGAGAGCGACTTTTACATGGCCGCCAAAGCCGATCGCGAGTTTGAACCGTTCCGGGTAGGGGGTTAACCCGCAGGATGTTCAAAAAGGCCTTTCAGCAAGGCCGCAGCGAGCGAAGAGGCGAGGCATAGACGGTGTTCACCCGCCCGCCCACCGCCTGTCGGAACAGGCGTTTCCCCAGGCCGTACGTTGAGCCTCTGAACGACGCGAGAACAACACTGAAGGATTTTTTCAACATCCTGCTACGAGGCAACAGATGAGCGACAAAGCCCAGGTAGCGCTCGTCAACATGCCGTTCAGCTTCTCGAAGTTTCCCTCGATCCAATTGGGCACACTCTCCGCGCTGCTCAAGTCGAAGGGCATTCCCGTTGACTGCCATCATCTAAATGTGCGTTTTGCCCACAAGATCGGCGTACCGCTCTATGAATCGATCTGCGAGAAGCGGGCGTTGTTCGGCGAGTGGATTTTTTCCTACCTCTTATTTCGCGATAATCCGAAACGTGCTGAGTACCCCCGCCTGTTTAAGCCGGTGTTTGAACAAGCCGCCAAGGAGAGCGGACATCCGGCCTCATTCTTCGAAGAGATGGCGTCGAGAACCGCGCCACAGTTCTTGACCTGGGCTTTGACCGCCATTGACTGGGGGCAGTACAAAATCGTCGGATTCACCTCCACGTTCGATCAGAACGTCGCGAGCCTGACGATGGCGAAACTCATCAAAGACCTTTATCCCGACGTCACCATCGTCTTCGGCGGAGCGAACTACGACGGCGAAATGGGAATAGAATACTTCCGGGCCTTTCCCTTCATCGACCATGTCGTGGTGGGGGAAGGGGAAGACGTGTTCCCGCGATTGGTTCGCTACCTCCTCGCAGGAAAGGCTGGGGCCGCCCCAACCGGCGTGACTTATCGCGAGGGGACGGCGATCTCGTTCACGCCGAACCACCAGCTCTTTTCGGACTTCGCGAACACCGGCCCTCCCGATTACGACGACTACTATCATCTGCTGGCAGAGCTGGGCGAAGCGGCACAGGGACTCGACCGAATCTTGCTCTACGAAGGTTCACGAGGCTGTTGGTGGGGAGAAAAACATCACTGTACGTTTTGTGGATTGAATGCGCAAAGCATGAAGTTTCGCGCTAAATCAGCCGAGCAAGTGGCTCGGGAAATGGCGCATCTCTCCAGCCGCTACGATACGGCGAGATTCCGCTTGGTGGACAACATCATCGATCTGAAATATATCGAGAACCTTTTTGGTAGATTCGCGACAGACCATTGCGACCTCGATGTGTTCATCGAAACCAAGAGCAACCTCCAAAAATCTCAGATTCGAACGCTCGCCGCCGGAGGCGTGAAGTGCATGCAACCGGGCTTGGAGAGCCTGAGTCTCAATCAACTGCAGGCGATGGATAAGGGCGTGACGCCGATGCAGAATCTTATCTGCCTGAAGTGGAGCGCCTACTATCGTATCGCGGTGTCCTGGAATATCTTGCTCGGGTTTCCCGGTGAAACGAACGAGGACTACCGCCGTCAGATCGACCTGATTCCATCATTGTTCCATCTACACCCGCCGGAGGCGACCGGGAAATTCTGGCTGCAACGATTCAGTCCCTACTACACCAAGCCACACGAATACGGCATCCGCATCACCGGCCCCTGGGCAGCCTACGAGTATGTCTACGATGCGCGGCAGGTAGACGTGAAGAAGATCGCCTATGATTTTGAGTATGAGCTGGACAATTGGAACGTGGACCCGTACGTCTACCAAGAATTGGTCGACCTAGTGCAGGAATGGCAGAGACGGGTCGGTTCGAGCGATCGGCCGTTTCTCTACTACTCGAAGGCGATGGACTATGTCACCGTATACGATAGTCGGAATCCGAAAGCACCGATGCGGCGGCGCTACGAGTGGCCTGCGGCTGGAATCATCGAAGTCTGTAACGAAGCGCCCAAGAGTGTAGACCAGATCCGCACG
>JBGTMB010000129.1:0-19463 GCA_041743755.1 Nitrospiraceae bacterium
GGTCGCGTATTGCTCGGTCAATTCTGCAACCCGGCGCAGCTGATTCGCCGTCAACCCACCGAACGGAATCTTGATACGGACCATCTGAACACCGGCTTGCCGTTGGCCATAGATACCGTACTGGAGACGAAAGGGCCTGAACAGATCGCCTGAGACGTCGCCGCTTGCCATGCGCTTAGCCTCGGCTTCGAAGGTCTCGATCTCCTCCAGAATGTCAGGAGGAATAGGCTCTGTTTTTATTGAGACCGTACTAAGTGGTGTGTGAATCATGGGTGACCTCAAATGTGATACATCAACGACCGCTCTTGTTCGATCACTCGCTGCTGTCCGGCTAATTCTTCCACGCTGATGGCCTCAAGGACATGGCGCTCTGCTTGATGCACCTGCTCCCAAATCTTCCCCAGTAACAGTTCCGGTTTGCTGGGTCGTCGCCCCTGCCCACGCTCAGTTCCCCCGCTTGAGAGTAGCAGAGGGCCATCGAGCGCCTCAAGGATCTCGACGACCGATACCTCGGACGGTTTCTTCGAGAGTACGTACCCCCCTTGGGCTCCACGAAGACTCGACACAAGACCGGCCTTCTTCATTCCATGTAGGACCTGCTCAAGAAAACGAGCTGGAATGGCCTGTCGACGGGCAATTGTTTTGGCTTGGACAGGCGCTGTCCCAAGATGCATGGCCAGGTCAACAGCCGCCATAATTCCATAGGTTGCTCTAAGCGATACTATCATACACGAGTATTCCGGTAGGAATTAAGTACTGAGACACACTGTATCTTCCAAGAAAATGAATTGTCAAGATCCAATGTGGAGAATTTCAGCCTCCTCGGGCAGCAAGGCCGCAGGGAAAAGTGTTGTGGAGTTTGCGGTTGCTCAAACAGGTGGTCAACGAGGCAGGCGAAAAAACACCGGAGGCGTACCCTCTCGGGTACGTCGAGGATTTTTTTGAGCTGAGAACGAAGTTGGGCGCCTGTTTCAGCAGCCGCCTAGAGGTCGCGGATGGCGCCTTGCAGCACCGTAATCTGCGTCACCGGATCGCCGGAAGATTTCAGTTCTGCGCGGATTTGTTCTTTGAGGTAGGAGGAGTAGCCCACGCGGTCGACTAAGAGATCGAGAAACCGTTCGACTGGGAGAAGACTCTGGGCCTTGAGCTCTTCCACGATGTCATCGCTGACGGGCACATAGCTGCTCCCCATGTGGAACACCACATTATAATGGCGATTTTTCCCAATGCGTTCGAACCGTAGACCCTTCACCGTATCCTTCCATCCGCCTAGGATCGCTTAAGAGGGGGCCATTCTAGACAACTCCTGGCGTGAAAGACAAGACCAAGAGGGCTTTCATGAACAACAGAGGCTCAGGATTCTTTCTTTTTCTTGCCGAAATACTCTTGCCGGCTGACGGCCACATCCGTAACAAGCATCATGCCGGAATGGCGTTCGAAGAGCGGTCGAAGCCCCGCCAGAATGGGCTCAACTTTTTCTTCCGGGACGACCGTCATAATCATCTCGAGACTTTCCTGCTCGGTGGACATGAAGTGCGCTTCTCGCACGCCATGATGGCCTTTTCCTGACACATTGCCGATGATCGTATAACCGGTCGCTTTGACCTGATCCAACAACTCTGTCACAAACGCCCGGTGCTCCCCCGCGACGATCACACGTATCTCCTTCATCGGATGCAATGTCAACGCGCCCATCTACATACTCCTTTCCTGTGTTAGGTGTTAGGTGTGAGGCTCCGTCTGCGCTGAGTCAACGTTCATAGGCATCCATTCTCCACTCGGTCTATACCGATACCATACTCCATCCTCGGGGTCGAGCGCGACGAGATGGACCCACTCATTGTGATAATAGTTCTGCAAGACGTCGTGGCGCGCAATCAATTTGTCTATCCGGGACCGCGGTGCCTCCACGACGGTCAAGAGCCGCATCGGTTCATGATAGGGCACCTCGCCGTTCATCACAGTCTGCCGCGCCAGCCCGAGCCTGAGATCGCTCCAGGGGCCGGACATGATGCCGATGCGTCCTACGACATTGTGATAGATCTTGCTCCCGCTGCCATAGACCTCGTTGTCGACCGTCGAAAAATAATGCTCCATGTTGATCCACTGAGCCACGACTTGCGGGGCGGTCAAGAGCACTTCCAGCAGCCGGTTGTTCAGGTCTTCCCGATAGTCGTAGGAATGCAGAAACACGCGGCCGCCCAGATCAAGCCCCTTGGTGAGTTCCCGGCGGCCGACGACAAAGGCCGTATTCCCTGAGAGCCCCCACTCCGGCCGGATCTGACTCCAATCACTGCTGCGCCGACGCACGTGCGACTCGGCTTGAGAACCTTCAAGCGGTCGCCGGATTTCAGGAAACCGCCTGCAGCGCTCCTGGCTCGTCAGTTCGGACGCTTCCTTCAAATCCTCCTGCAATCGGGCTAAGTCCGCGCGATGCGTCGACGGCACGTCTTCCAAATCGAACAGCCGAATCTCGTCGGTCGTCGTATCCATTTGACCCGCCAAGAAATGTGTATCCGAAGGAATATCGATTCCGTTCTTGATCACGCGCTCTCTTACGCTCGGATTGTTAGCCATCATCGCCAGCACGCGCGCGTTGGGCTTGCCTTCGTTGCCCCCGCAGGCGCCGCAATCGAGCGCGGATTCATAGGGATTGTTCTCCGAGGTACTCCCGTGCCCGCAGAACAAGACAAGCCGCGCGAGTCGTTTGGTCAGTCCCATCATGCGCAAGGCCGTATCCACTGTGAGCACCTGCTCTTCAAGTGTAAACCCGGTCCGCGTGATCCGCTCCTTGTGCCGTGAGGCCGACCGCGCATTCAGATCGTACTGTCGCTGCAAGCTGTCGATCAGACGATCCTGCGCTTCTGGCGTGAGTCCAGCCTGCGCCGCCGCATCAACGAACGACGGCGCCGGGTCTCCCTGCCCGCTGAGGGCACGCTGCCGCAACCCTTCGACGAGCGCGGGCGTGATGCGCGAGCTGCGCAGTCCGATCACTTCTTGAAGCGCTTTTCGCACGATCGCCTGCTGTTCCGCAGCCAACATCTCAGCCGTCTCGGCCGGCGGGAGCTTCGCGACGGTCAGCGTCGTCGCAATGGCAGGAACCATCAGGCGCTGCAGCCACGCTGTCCATCGACGGTAGAGCGCAGGGACAAAGGTCTTGCCGAAAATAGGCAGCCCATAAAACCATCCGAGAGATTCCACCATCACGTACGGCGTCACGACGTTCTCTTTGAGATCGTGCAAGAGCGTGTGACCTGCATGAATCCACCGGGCGCGAATTTCGTGACGTGAGACCACATGGTCAAGGTAACTCCGGGGGATCTCACGCACTTCGTTCTTCGCGCGCATGATCACCGGGAACTGCTCGGTGTCGTGCTCTTTTCCCCAGGCCCGATACCGGATGAACGCTGCGAAGAATCCAGCGAAGCCATAGGTCTCGTGCGCTCCTACCGATTCAAGATGCCGACGAAAGGGTTCAGATCGCACATCGATACAATAGACCGATTGTGAATAGGGTCGGGCCGGCTCCAATGCGCTGGGCTCTGGGACAGGCTGCGACACAGCCCTATTCATCTGGCCAAGCAGACGAGTGTGGTAGCCGGCCTCAAAGGCGTGAAGCCAGACGGGGCCGTGATCGGACTCAGGGAACGAATCCATCCATGCGAGGATGGTGTTCAAGTCTGCTGGTTCGCTCTCGACAAGTGCGGTCGGATCGATCCCGAGCGCACGCGCCAATCCGAGCAACCGCTTGGCCGCGCCGCGCCGCGCCGCGACTTTCTGGCGAGGAACGACCTCCGTGTGGTAGCGCTCGATCAGATTGCCCCATGTCTTGTCTTTCTGATGGCCCAACCGATCGACTTCTTCGGCATAGAGTGCCGGGAGACGACCGGCAACCCGTTGCCGTCTCAAGTAGTGCTCTTCTGAATTGTTTCGCATGTAGGCAATGACGGTGTCGTAACGACCGTCGATGCCCAGTTCTTCCCGACAGGCTTTCTGCACCAACTCGCGCGCGTACCAGAGGCGAATAGCCAGGAATTTGACCAGGCCGACGGGATAGGCCTGCTGCCACACATATTCCCGCTCTTCCGCGCGCCACTTGATGAACCCGGCCCAACCCGGCAACGCAGTCAACTGCAACGACAGATAGTCCTGTCGCAACTCAGCTGGAACCCCGAGCGCATCCAGACTCTCCAGCAGCGCATCTTCGGGATGGTCGGGGAGCCGCGAGATCTTTGTGCCGCTGTCTTCAATCCCGCAGGGAGACCATTCGTGCGCCGCGAGCGCCTTCCATGCGCCGTACAATCCCTTTTCTCGTCCCGGCATGGTCCAGGTCGCGTGCCCTTCGTCCAGAAACGCTTCGCACCATTTGATCAACTGCTCGTTGATCTGACGGACGATCTGCGTCCCGAGCGTGTCGTCGCACCAATGCGAGAGTGTGAGCCAATGTCCCAACGCCGCTTCGTCGCCCTCTACGATCGTACGAATCCGATCGCCCAGATCCTGAAAGGGGAGGACGGCCTCCAGGCGCCCCGCAACCTGCTCGATCAGCTCATCCATAGGGTCGAAGAGCTCCGCATCGAGCGGCTCCACAATCGGCGCACAGAGGCCGTCGATCAAACAGGCCTTCAAGACGTCGTCGTGCGCGACCCTGCGCAGTCCGATATTCACGTGGGCATCAGCAGCCAATGGCTTCAAGGCCGCATCGAGATGGTCGACCGTGATTCGGCCCGCACGCACATACCCGCGGTAGGTCTCGCCAGGGAGGTACCCATTCCCTCCCATGAATTGCTTGCCGCGCCGGACGGTTTCCTCGAAAGGCAAATACTCAAGACTATGGAGCGGATTGTGATGCACGAACGTCCGCATCGGCCAATATTGGGCGATGACTTCTCCTGCGAGTTGGACGATCCCTCGCAGCTCCATCCGTCTGGTTTCGATGTTGATCGACGGGGTTACTTGTTCCATGCGAACGGTCCCATGATATCGCTCGGCGAGAGCGCAACGATGGTAGGCCCCAACAGCCCGGCCGGAATCACACCCAGCGCGATGACGATCAGCACGACCATCAGCAGCGCGGCGAACTCCGATTGCTGAAGATCTGTGAAGGGAAGATCCGGTCGCTGCTGGCCGAAGAGCAATCGTTGCACCGCGTCGAGGATGTACCAGGACGTGGCCAGCCACGCGAGCATAATGACGAACAATGCGGCTGGGGAGGCGATCGGTGACGTCAGCAGCAAACCCATGAAGCCCGAAAACACCCCAAACGGGGGAAGGCCCATCACCGCCAATGCTATGAGAGACAACAGCACGGCAAACCGCGGCATGGTTGAGGCCAGTCCGCTGACGGCCTGTGGATCCACATCGTCACCATATCTGGTCCGAATGGCCTGCCAGGCGAGCAAGAGCCCGCTTGTGCCGAACGAGACCGCGCCGACGAACACCGATGCCCAGGCCGTGGTAATCCCTGCCGCAGCGGCAAACCACCACAGCATGGAGAAGAGCGAGAGGCTGCTATAGGCAAGCAACAACCGCATGCGGGATTGCGCCAAGGCTCTGACGGCGCCGTAGAGTGCGCCGATCACGGCAAGCCCCATGATCGTCACCGCCACGTTATTCGGCAGCATCGGCGTCAGCAGAACAAGGCCGTGCAGACCGACGGCGGGAAAAAGAACAACAATGAAAGAGGGCAAATTGCCCGGCAATCGTGTCAAGGCCGTGAAGTATCCACTGTGAAGCGGGACGAGCGGCAACAGAACCGCACAGGCCAGTACGGAAGCGATGGTGGAGATCGGTGGTTCTGTAATGGCAGACGTCACGGTCGCCACCGCACCCAGACCATAGACACCGATCCCCCACCACGACATCGGCCACAACGCGCTATGGTGCCGGGATAAGAGTCCGATGACCAACCCGAACAATACCAATAACGCCAACCTGCCCACGCCGCCGTGGCTCGCAAGAATGGTCACGCCAAGTCCGAGGAAAACCAACGTCAGGACCCAGGCGGATCGATGGGTCTCATGGGTCGGTTGTCCGAGAATCGATACACATGCGGCGAGCGGGAGCAGGTAGAGCAACAAGAAGCCTTCCGGAGGCACTGTGAGAAATGGGGACAGTGCAATGGTCGCGCCTAAGCTGATCATCGTCATGACAATCGCTGTCTGCTTCACGTAATCCGTCCGTGACCAGACGGTAAAGCAAAGGAGTGCCCCGATAAACGGGACACTGGCCAGCAGCGTGGTGACGATCTCGTTCATCATCGTTGCGACCACCCCTGCGTGTGCTTATCGATTCGATGCAGCAGGCGCAACAAAAATTTCCCGGCCTGCTGATAGGCCTGTTCCACATACAATCGATTCATGAACAAGACATAGAGCCGGATTCTCACCCCATCCACCCACGGCGGCATCCAGACCGAGCGGCCGTGCGCGCGCAGGTACAGGTACAACCAGCCGGAAATCGTCGAGAGGGTCGCGCCGAGAAGGAGCAAGTCGAAGAGCCAGTTCGGCAAATCTGCAGCCTGGAAATACGAGGCGACTTCCGCCGGATTGGGGTACAAAAATGCGGTGAAGGACTCGACGGCGAACAGATACACCAACACGACGAACAGGAGGGTCAGTAACATGGCCGCGGAGACTTTCCATGACGCGACGGCGCGCAGACGCGTCAACGTCAAGATCGCCTGCGACGAGGTCACCCAGATAAAGAACAGGATAATCACCGCACCCTGAGATTCCAGCAAAGGAATACGCAGGACGCCATGGGTTACCAGCAGGATGATAAGCGGAATCGCGAGCGTGGTGAAGAAACCCGTCGACCAGGTGAGTGGAGAAAAATGCTCTTCTTCTTCCCGCTGATCGGCATGGGGAAACTCCGGATCTTGGCGGGCCTTGTGGATCACATTGCCGCAGTTCAAGAACACGGTGGCCTTGAACAGTCCATGCGCGATGAGATGGAATACCGCCAGCGAGAACGCGCCTAGCCCGCATTCCATGATCATGTAGCCCATTTGGCCGATGGTGGAAAACCCAAGCGTTTTCTTAATGTCGTTCTGCGTCAGCATCATGGTGGCGCCCAGGACCGCCGTGAGCGTGCCGACGACGAGCGCCACATGCAGCGTCGCCGGGCTCTGGCCGAAGAGCGGAGCCAGGCGATTGATTAGAAACCCGCCGGCATTGATGATGCCTGCATGCAGCAAGGCGTGCACCGGGGTCGGGGCATAGAGGGATCGTGGGAGCCAGATGAACAGAGGGAACTGGGCCGATTTTCCCATCCCGCCGATAAACAGGAGCAAGGTCACCGCAGTCGCGCCGCTGATCTCGACCCCGGGCAGTAAAGAGAGGGTGGCCGTCGATTCGGCTGCTCGCACGAACAATTCTTGGAATTCCAAGGTGCCATAGAGAAAATGAGCCAGCACAATTCCTGTCAGAAACGCCACGTCGCTTAGCCGCAAGAGGGTAAAGGTTCGGAATGCACCGTCCAATGTACCCGCATGCGAGTGGTTATGCGCCAAGATATACAACAGATAGCTCAGGATTTGCCAAAACAGAAACAGCATCATGAGGTTGGCGCTCGAGACCATGCAGAGGAGCACGAAGGTTGTGCCTCCGATCAACGCAAGGTACCGGGGTGCATGCGCGTCCTGATACATGTATCGGATGGAGTAGGTGTAGATGATGCTCCCGACGCCTGAGATCAAGACCATCATGACCGCACTCAGCCGATCGACATAGAAACCGATCGGAAACGCGAACGACCCGGCAGATTCCGGATCGTACAATCGAAAGGTGATCGGCCCCTGCGTGGCGACGAGGTAGAGGGTCGCAATGGCAAGACAGGATGCCGCACCGATCGGATAAGCCGCGAGCTTCGCACGCTGGGATAGCGTGCGGTCTGGGCCGATCACCACAAGGCATGCGGCTAGGAGAAAAAGCAGCGGGACGCCAAGTACGAGCGACACAAGCACCTCATCACCTCTGGCTTTTAGTCATCCTGTCGCCCTCCGTCCGGGAATCATTCATCACCGGCGCGCTCATCATTAATACGCTGCGTAGACTCGCGTCAAGGACTGGATGGGACAGGAGTCCAAACCAGACAGATCCTGGAGTGAAGACCCATTCTCTCGTGTGCAGGCACAGAGACAACAGCCGCCTCGGCGCAGCCCTGCATCATCTATTATTTATTATGGCGCCCTTCGCTTCGCACGGCTGTCAATGCTGCGGATAACGTGTGTGACGGCCCAGCCAAGTCGCTCATTAGCCTGGTCCACATAGAGCCGGTTCAAGAACAGCACATACAAGCGGTGGCGGAGGCCTTCCACCAAGTTCGGCACCCACATCGTCTGGCCGTGGGCTTTGGCATAGATATAGATCCACCCGAGAATGATGACCAGAGCCGTTCCGCCGATGAGACCATCAAAGAGCCATGTGGGGAGCGCTGCCGCCTGGAAGTATGTCGCGACCTCGGCCGGGTTTGGGTAGAGGAATTTGGTGAAGGATTCGACGGCGAACAAATAGTTGAACACCACGAAGAGCAGTATCAGCAGCATTGCGACAGATACCTTCCATGAGGCGACTGCGCGTAGGCGGATAAGGGTCAAGATGGCTTGGGAGGACGTGACCCAGATGAAAAACAGGAAAATCACGGTTCCTTGCGATTCCAACAACGGGATGTGAAGCACCCCGTGTGTCACGAGGAGGATAAGAAGCGGAATCAGCAGCGTGGTTGCGAATCCCGTGAACCAGGTCAGGCGCGAGAACTCCCGTTCTTCCGCATGAGGATCCGCATGGGGGGATGCCGGCTCCTGGCGAGCCTTGTGGATCACGTTACCGGAATTCAGGAACATCGTGGCCTTGAACAGTCCATGGGCGATCAGATGAAACACCGCCAGCGAGAAGGCGCCTAATCCGCACTCCATGATCATGTAGCCCATCTGGCCGATCGTCGAAAAGCCGAGTGTGTTCTTAATGTCGTTCTGGACTAACATCATGGTCGCGCCAAGGACCGCCGTGAGTGCGCCGACCACAAGCGCCACATGCAGTGTGGTCGGGCTTAAACCAAAGAGCGGGGCCAAGCGATTAATGAGAAATCCGCCGGCATTAATAATCCCCGCATGCAGCAGCGCTGTCGCGGGTGTTGGCGCATAAAGATAGCCGGGGAGCCAGATGAATAGAGGAAATTGCGCCGACTTACTCATGGCTCCGATGAACAGGAGCGAGGTCACCGCGGTTGCCCCACTGATCTCGATCCCCGGCAGAAGAGGCACGGTGGCTGTCGATTCGGCTGCCCGCGCGAACAATTCTTGGAATTCCAAGGTGCCGTAGAGAGAATGAGCCAGCACGATCCCGGCTAGAAATGCCACATCGCCGACCCGCAAAAGGGTAAAAGTTCTGACAGCTCCTCTGCGCGTGGCATCATGGGAGTGATTGTGGGCGAGCAAATAGAGTAAACAGCTGATAACTTGCCAGAGCAGGAACAGCATCATGAGGTTGGCGCTCGAAACCAAGCAGAGCAGCACAGAGACCGTAAAGCCGATGAGTGCCAGAAACCGGCGATCGTGGTGATCCTGATAGAGGTGGCCGATGGAATAGGTGTAGATGATAGTACCGACACCGGAAATCAGCACCATCATGACCGCGCTCAAGCGGTCGATATAGAAACCTATGGGAAAGGTCAGGATTGCGAGAGAGGCAAGATCATAGAAACGAATGGTGATGGGCCCCTCTGTCGCCACCAGCCACAGGGTCGCAATGGCGCCGAGAAAGGCTGCGCCGATGGGGCAGGCCGCGATTTTGGCCCGCAGATTCTTCGATCCCTCATCGCCTACGAGCACGATGAGCGAGGCGAGGAGCGGGAGCAAGGGAACTAGGATGACAGCAAACATCGGTCCCTCATCATGTTCACAGTATGATTTCTAGCAAGGGTGCAACATTCTGTCGGCACGCGAGAGCCTCTTCCTTCGGCACGTGTAGAACCACGAGAGTATCGCTCCGGCAGCCTACAGGCTGCTGGAGCATCCTGCTAAAAACACAAAAGCCAACCGGCGTCCTCGACAACTCATCGAGGCAACTCCAGTTGGCTTGTACTACAACCAGCCATTCCGCCGAATTGCTGGTCGCCCTACGGCCCTTGTCTCTCGAACGGCGTTCCACCTGTCTGTGAACAACCACAGAACCGGAGGCAGCGCTGACCACGAAGCCCAGTCCAATCAATAATACGATTCGTTGATCGGCGTCAAGCTCCGGGAAGCATTTGGTTCTCTTACCCGTCACGCAATGGTCCGAAAGCCCTAGGCGGCAGAATAGGGTGAGCAAAGGCCGTATGTTTGCGCTTGTTCGGGCAAGCGTGTGTCCCTATAATCCGCACTCGCAGGATGCTAAAACCGTCCGTCTGCACCAGAACGTTTAGGCGGCTTCCTTCACACCTTGACCCCGGTCTCATCCTGCTAGACCGGACGACAGGCCAGGATAGATCAACTCAATCAGATAAGGACATCGCATGGAAAACGCCATTCGAAGTGCCATCATCAAGTTTGAGCAAGAGTTCATGGGCCGCGGGCCGGATGAAGTGCGCGCGTTTATCGTGCGGGATCTCGTCGTGGTCCGGCTCAAGGGGGTGCTGACCCCGGCCGAACGTCAGCTGGCGAAAACGGTGGAAGGTGTCGACATGGTAAAGCGATTGAGGCAGAACTTGATCGCTCTAGGCCGTGACAAGCTCTGCGAGCAAGTGAGCGAAATCACCGGCGCCAAAACCCTTGCGCTCTTTACCGATATCGATGTGCAAATCGGCGAACGAGTGTTCGTGTTCACGCTCGATCGCGACATCCAGAACGGAAGTCGATAGGGCGCACTAGCAGGGTGCGGAAAAACTCGGTTGATGCCAAAATATGGCCGAAATTTCCGTACGGTGCTAACGCCAGAATAACTTCAGGATGCTCAAAAAAGCTGTCCAGCAAGGCCGCAGCGAGCGAAGAGGCGAGGCGTACGCTTCGGTACGTTGAGCCTCTGAGCGATGCGAGAACGACGCAGGCGGACTTTTTCAGCATCCTGCTAGACCAGGTATGTGTCATCCATGACCAAGCACCAGCTGGAAACCCTCTCCTTCGATAACTCCTATGCTCGACTGCCCGAAGCGCTCTCTGCCAAGCTGAACCCGACTCCGTTTTCCGAGCCTCCACATCTCGTTAGTTTCAATCCCGCAGCAGCAGCACTCATCGATCTCGATCCGGAGCAAGCGACGCGGCCTGAATTTGCCGCAGTATTCGGTGGCAGCATGCTTGCCCCGGGGATGGAGCCGTTGGCGATGCTGTACTCCGGCCATCAGTTCGGCGTCTATGTGCCGCAGCTGGGAGACGGGCGGGCGATTCTCCTTGGCGAAGTACGGAACGAACGGGGCGAGAAGTGGGACCTCCATCTGAAAGGGGCGGGACTGACGCCGTTCTCGCGAGAAGGAGATGGCCGCGCGGTGCTACGTTCAACCATCCGGGAATACCTGTGCAGCGAAGCGATGTTTGGCCTTGGCATTCCGACGACGAGGGGGCTTTGCATCGTCGGTAGCGACCACCAAGTCTATCGCGAGCAGATCGAAACCGGCGCAATGCTCGTGCGGATGGCGCCGTCTCATGTGCGGTTTGGTTCGTTCGAGATCCTCTATTATCGGAAGCAGCACGAACAGCTCAAAGTGCTGGCAGACTACGTGATCGCGCAGCACTACCCTCACCTCGGCAATGCGTCGGACACATACACGCAATTCTTTTCCGAAGTCGTCGAACGCACCGCGAGGCTGATTGCGCAATGGCAAGCCGTCGGCTGGGCGCACGGAGTGATGAATACGGACAACATGTCGATCCTTGGCATCACGCTCGACTATGGCCCGTTCGGCTTCATCGACGACTACGATCCGGGATTTATCTGCAACCATTCCGATCACAATGGTCGCTACGCCTTCAATCAACAGCCGTATATCGGCCTCTGGAATCTCAGTTGTCTGGCGCAGGCTCTTCTCCCATTGGCGCAGAAGGATGAGTTGAAGACCGCGCTCGACCGCTACACCCCGCTGTGCGAGGGACGGTATATGGAATTGATGCGGGCGAAGTTCGGGCTCATCGAGACGAAGGAAGCAGATGCGCCGTTGATCCAAGACTTCCTGTCACTGATGCATCTGCACCATGTCGATTACACGAGCGTCTTTCGAGCATTGAGCCTGTTTCGGACTGAAGCCGACTCGCTGAATGAATCGCTCCGCGATGTCTTTTTGGATCGCAACTCATTCGATCAGTGGGCTCGTCGGTACAAGAATCGGCTGCGCGAAGAGGGAAGCAGGGATGAGGACCGCCTGATACGCATGAACCGCATCAATCCCAAGTACGTGCTCCGGAATTATTTAGCCCAGACCGCGATCGAGAAGGCTCAGAAGAAGGACTACTCCGAGATCAATCGGTTACTCACGCTGCTGCACGATCCGTACAGGGATCAACCAGGTATGGAGGCCTATGCGGCTCCGCCTCCCAACTGGGGCAAGCATCTTTCTGTAAGTTGTTCATCATAACGCCCATCTACCTCTTAGGAAGGGGATTATTTTTCCCCAGACCTGATGGGCTATATGTCCGGCAGGACCTGTCGTCGAGCCAGCACACAAGCAGAAACCTGAGAGTGTCGGCTCGCGGATAACCTAAAAACATTATTTCGTAGCCTGACTATCTTGAAGATATGTCTTCTCGGACTTTAATGGAGACAAGATTCGCCGAGTGGTCTTGAGCGGTGCGGACCTTGCTCAGCTTGGCTCATCGAGTATCGTCTATAATGGCGGGAACGGCTTCTTGTTGAGTCTCATGCTCGGCGACGACGAATTCGTATATGCCTCCAACACCAACGCCATCTTCAAAGTCGTCGTCACTCCTTAGTAGATTTCCCTCGATCGACTACATCTGGCTTCCCCAGAGCTACACATTCCCTTCTTGCAGTCCCCCTCACTATCTGTTGTACAGTGGCGCCACCAGTCTTACGGAAATTGGAGCGATCGCTATTTCCTGCGACTGATCACAGAAGCAGACTGTTCTATGGCCAAAAAAGGATCCGGCGATTCAAAGCTGGCAATAGCGGGAGCGCTCGCGCTTGTGCTGGCCATTGGCGGAGTGCTGCTGATCAAAGAACCGTTGCGCAGTTCGCGACCGGTCGGCACCGGGCTGGAGATGACACCCACGGTCGGCGAGCAAGCCGTCCGCGCGCGGCTGTGGGAAGATCCAGTGGCAGCCGTGCAGCGAAGGTTCCAAGAAGCACGATCCACCGGCAAGGCCGCCGGACCGGAACCACCGCTCAGTCAACGCCTTGGGCCGCTGAGGCAGGCGCTAGCCGAGCGAACCGAGAACGGCCAACGCGTCACCGTGCTCCTGGTGACCACGAGCGGGGGCCCCTACGTCGAGAGCACAGAATCCCGCATCCGCGATCGCTATGCCATCGGCACCGCGCTCGGCGTTGCCTGTTACGTTCCAGAAGACGAGGGCCATCTTTCCTTCGTTGAATGGGAGCCACAAGGGGCTATCCACGCGCTACCCTATGAATGGTATCGTCTTAGGGAGACGCGCGTATGCGGAAAAGAGGAATCGCGCGCCTCCAGTATCCTTGTCGTTTGGCTACCAGACGAAACCCTCAGTCGTGGGCTGTTGACAACCCTGACATCGCTGTCTCGATCTCTGGTGTGCCAGGAACTCCGACCGAAGAGCGACTGTCTCCAGAGCGACGACACGCGCAAGCTGGTTCGATTAAATCCCGCCGTTCAACAAGCAGTCACCTTTAAGATCATGGGCCCTCGCAGCTCATCTGCCTTTCGTGCGCTGTTGCAGGAAGCCGGAGGCTTGTCCGGCGAGTCGCACCCAGGGATCGGCAGTTGGCCAAATGTCGGTGGCACGATCGAACTGTACTCGCCTTGGGCGAGCGCGATGAAGGGATTGCTCGCCTATGGGCTCAAGAAAGAAGCCGGCAAGGGAGAAGCCTGTACGACCTATGAGGCCTGCGAGCAGGAGTTTTACCGTCGGCTGGCCCATGCGAACGTACGACTCGTCTACGACGTCGGCTCGGACGATCGGTTGTTCGGTGTGCTGGTCGAGGAATTGGAACGCCGGCAGGTGCGGCTGGGCTGGGATGCCGTCATCCTCATCGGCGAATGGGATTCGTTTTACGGGCGGGCCTTGCCTATCGAGTTCCGCGCCGCGGCTTGTGCGAAGATAGCGACCTTTTCGGAATCCGACTTGGAACAGATTCAAGTTCCGGTAGACATTAAGGAAAGGTGTCGGACCGTTCCGAACGCCATTGATCTGCAGATTCAACACCCCGCCGACTATGAATCGCTCAGGTTGAACGTGCAGCGGTACAGTTATCTCAGTGGACTCGACGGGGAAGTGCCGGGCGACAACAATGTGGTAGCCGGTCGGGGAGAAAGGGCAAAGGCCGGGGACCCGCTTAAGGACGCCCAGCTAGAGCGCCCGGAAGGAACCGGCCAGCTCGACTACGTGCGGGCTCTGGTCGCACGTATCCATGAAGAAGGGGAAGGCGCGAGGGCAATTGGGATTCTGGGCACCGATCCATACGATTCGCTGCTCATTATCAAAGCGCTCCGCCCTTCATTTCCCCACGCGATTTTCTTTACTGTCGATCTCGATGCGCGCCACCTCCATCGGAGCGAATACAAATCGACGCGCAATATGGTGACCGCCTCTCCCTTCGGCCTGCAACTGGACGGAGGAATCCAACGCGATGTCCCGCCGTTTCGTAGCAGCTATCAAACATCGGCCTATTTTGCCGCGCTCCAAGCGGTACAGTTCGTCACCTGTCGACAGACCGACTCTCAACAATCGACAGCCAGCCCCTGCACATCCGGCTACCATGTCGAATTCACGCCAGAAGATCGTATCTACGACGCGGGGTCGCACCCCAGAATTTTCGAAGTGGGACGCAACGGACCGGTGGATTTGAGTGTCGTGGATCAGGAGGGAGCGCGAACGATCCACCCTCTCAGGCCGGACCTCGATTATACGGATGAACTGGGGCCGTTGAAGCAGGGAGTTGGATTCGACAATACCGCCGTCGCGGTGACGCTAATCGTCGCCCTGCTGATTGTCGGGACTGTGGCCTGGACAAATCAGCGGATGTGGGCCTGGGTGGTGCGACATCCTGGTCTGCTGGCGATCTTGGCCGTCATCGGCGTGGCCGCATTCGCATCGTTCGTCGCCTTCGGCGGTGTGGAGACACTGTTGGCCAATCATGACGCAGGAGAACCCTTTTCTTGGACAGCGGGGGTCAGCGTCTGGCCGAGCGAACTCCTCCGTTTCTTCGTCGTGATCCTCTCGCTGGTGATGCTGGGAAAGGGCCTGCGCGATCTGGCCAAGAACAGTGATGCCATCAGCAAGGATTTCTTGTTCGAGGATGAGTCAGGCCGCCGCCCATTCTCACCCAAGACCTTCTGGAATAACTTACAAAGGGTCTACCATTCAGCCTTTACCAAAACGGCAACTACCGTGGATCAGGCCTGGTCATGGTATCGAGAAGCCGGCAAGCCGTCGCAGCGAGTGGCGCGGACCATCCTCCTCTTCCTGCTGTATCTCGCCATCATGTCGACGTTGGAATATTGGGTGCTCGACGAAGACATGATTCACCCCTGCCGTGGCGGATTGAGTTGCGCAGTCGATTCGGTGATGACCCTGAGCAGCCTCGTCTTGGTCGTGCTGCTCAACGTGGCGGTGCTGGACGCCGTCATGTTGTGCCGACGGTGGATAGGTTGGGTCACCGTCTCGACTGGAGGCTGGTCCGATCAGGTTCAAGAAAAGTATCTCCGGGATTACGGCCTCGGCCAGGAACAGAAAGCCGAGTTCGACAAGCTGAAATACTTGGCCGTGATCGATCTCATCGCGCAGCGGACCGAAGTGGTGAATCGTCTGATTCGCTATCCCTTCATCGCGTTGTTGATCATGGTCGCCGCGCGGAACGACTACTTCGACATCTGGAATTACCCTTTGATTTTGATCGCAACCTGGTCGTTGAACGTGGCGCTGGCGCTGTTCGGCGCATTCCTGCTGTACCAATCGGCCAGCAAAGCGAAGGCCGCCATGCTGGCCAAGCTCAGCCGCAAGATGGTCCAAGCCTTGGGAACCGGCAAGGATCACGACGTGAAGATCAAGCAGATCCAGCACGTCATCGACGAAGTGGAAGCCAACGAACAGGGCGCGTTCGTACCATTCTACCAGCAGCCGGTGATCGAATCGTCGCTCTACGGCATCGTCGCATTGCTGCAATATTGGTATATGAAATAAGAGGCTCCTCATGCGTGAGACACAACTCGGTGGGCTGCGGACCAGGGTCACCGGTGGCACAGATGGCAAAGGCGGAGGAAACGGTCCTGTCGTCATCCTCCTGCACGGCTTCGGCGCGCCGGGGAACGATCTCGTGCCCCTGGCCGATGTCTTAGACAGGCCCACCGGCACGAGGTTTGTTTTTCCCGAAGGACCGCTCACGTTGAGTTTTGGGCCGAGAGACGCGCGCGCCTGGTGGCTCATCGACATGTCGCGCATCGCCCAGGACCAAGCGGCAGGACGGGTCCGCGATCTCTCGAACGAAATTCCCAAAGGCCTCGCCCCGGCACGCGACACGATGCTGGCGTTCCTGAAAGAAGTCGAACAGACTCTTGGCGCCGATCCGCGCAAGATGGTGCTCGGTGGATTTTCCCAAGGCGCCATGCTGACGTGCGATGCGATGCTCCACACAGATCGTCCCTATGCGGGACTGGTACAGCTCTCCGGCAACTTGCTCGCCACACAGAAATGGAGCCCTCTCATGCCGAAACGCAAAGGCCTGCCGGTTTTTCAAAGCCATGGCATGCAGGATGAGCTCCTGCCCTATGTCGGAGCGGAGCGGCTTCGCGACGCACTGAGCCAGTCCGGTCTTGCAGTCGAATGGCACAGATTCCGCGGCGGGCACGAAATTCCAGAGCCAGTGCTCCAGCGACTCGGGGTCTTTCTCAAGAAGGTGCTGACTAACCCGCATGATTCATGAAGCTTCTGCTGTAAGCGCGGATACGCGGCTGCGACGGGCAGTCTCGCCGCTCAGCCCTTCGACATACTGCACGAGTATGCCTCAGGACTTCACGCCTCCGAGTGCCCGTCTCGCATCGCGGCTGCACGCTTTCGCCACGAACCTTCATGAATAATGCGGGCTAAACCATGAGCGTACTCGAACCGTTCCACCTCACCGGACCCGATGGCAAGCGCATTCGCGGGGATCGCGCTGTGGGGAAGGATCGTCAGATGCTCTTCATCACGGGCTTCCTCTCGAAACGCTGGGGCAATAAGAGTAAAGCGCTGGCGCAATGGTGCGAAGAAAACGGGTGGGGATTTTGTTGCTATGACGTGCGAGGCTTCGGGGATTCGGAAGGACGATTCATCGACTACACTCTCTCAGATTGGATCGTCGATGCGCGAGCCGTACTCGACCTCATCAAGAGCGGTCCACCGATCACCATCGTCGGCAATTCACTCGGCGGCTGGATCGCCTGGCTCCTGGCGCAAGAGCGTCAGGAAGTTGAGAGACTGGTTCTCATCGCTCCCGCCTTCAATATGATGGGCCTGCGCGCGAGATCGATCGATCCAGAACGATGCCACGAATGGCACAGCGGCGGATGGATGCCCTGGGACGACGACCCGTTACACAAAGATTGGCCGCTCTCATGGAAGTGGGTCGAGGAGAGCGAAGCCTATTGGAAGACGAGCTTCGACCGGCTGCGGTCTGTCAGCACCGCCATCCTCCACGGCCAGCAAGACAGCGTGATTCTGCCGAGCGGCAGCAGCCAGTTTGTCGAGCAGCTACGATCCCTGGCTCCCTCATTTCCCGTCGAACTCCATCTAGTTCCAGGCGACCATCGACTGAGTAGTCCCGAACATCTGGAACTGTTTCAGCGATTGGTACAAAGGAGGGATTGATGCTGGTGTTGATTCATAAAGAATGCGGTGGGCCTGCCCTGGACGAGTCGCCGATCGGAGAAGTCTGCGCGATCCCCACAGACCGGTTTCCGTTTACCTGTTTCACCTGCCTGGAAGAAATCGACGACGAATCGGAAGTTAGGCTATCACAAGAAATGGGCTTCTAGCAGGATGCTCAAAAAGTCCGCCAGCGGTGTTCTCGCATCGTTCAGATCCTCAACGTACCCCAGAGGGTACGCCTCCAGTCTTCACTCGCTGCGGCCTTGCTGAACGGCCTTTTTGAGCATCCTGCTCGCTGTTCTCTTGTTGTTCTAGATGTGCAGCCCACTGAATTTCAACAGTGCCACAAGAGTTTTTCCGCAGGCTTCTAGCCGGCTCCGTTCCAGCCCTTCCTAAGTTTGGCTGACGATCACGGAGAGGCTCACTTCATGTCTTCGAGCGCCTTTTTCGCGATCTTGAGATTATGCATCGTCACTTCCCACTGCACCGGTAAGGCTTCCCTTGAACAATAGAAGAGAAGATCTGAAGAATGTGATGCAAGCGGCCTGAGGGGTCATATCTTCGCCACAACCTCCTGAACGAACGATTGCAACTTTTCCCGATCGACCGGTTGGCCGGTCTCTGCCGCTGTCTTGACGCCCGCGTCCACGCCTTGTTGAACCGCTTCGGCACGGTTCTGTTGCGTAATGGCTCCGGTGGGGAACCCTTTCAGATATCCCACGGCGGCATTGGCCGCGGCTTCGGCCACTTTATCGCCAATGGCCACATTCACAGGCACCGATACCGCGAGGGTGGGAGACACGGTGACATACGCCTTCCCTCCTTGTACAAAGGCATGGTCGGTTCCTGTTGTGGAGCCGACGTAGGCACAGCCGTGACTGAAGAGCATCAGACTCACAAAGAGCGTGACCGAAGCAGCACGTTTCCATTCCATCGCGCCCTCCAAGAGTAGTCATGCGCACACGAGGTGCCAGTCTCGCGCCTCGTTGATTCGAGTGCAGCCTATACAATGCGCTTGTAGACCGGTCGGAAGGATACCTTAAACCCTAGAGCCTGTAAACGAATGCCTTGCCGTGCGAACGACTAATCTGGACGATGCCCTGTGCCGCGGCAAGGGAGAGCGGCATTGCTGTGCTATCCAAGAGACAGGAAATGATCGTCTTCTTCAACGCGATGACCATGCACCATTTGGCACAACCCCGTCCTCAGTGGAAATGTTCGACAGATCCAGGGTAAGGTGTCACTCGGTCCATTGCACAGATAAGAGATCAGACATGTCATCATCACGACAACATAATAGCGGGCCGGATTCAGATGGTCCTGACGTTCCTGAACCGTCCCATGCCGAGCGGGCCAAGACGCTGGTGTATCTACAGCAGACGGGTAGTCTCTCGACGCTCTCGCGCAAGCAGCCTGGCTGGCCCTTCGGGTCGGTGATGCCCTACGGGTTGGACGACGAGGGGCAACCGGTCTTTCTGATCAGCACGATGGCGATGCA
>JBGTMB010000130.1:0-14509 GCA_041743755.1 Nitrospiraceae bacterium
CTGCAGTGGATGGGCATGTACGGGTATTGTCTACGGAGACAAACCCGTCCCACTGGTATCAGAACGTGCGCGATGCCTCGGATGTCAAGGTCGCTGAAAGAAAGCTTTTTAATTCTCTCAAGGGCGAGTTCGAAGGCTTCGTCGACCGGTTCTTCAACCGGAAGGTCTCCCACTGGTTCACACGTCTCTTTCTCGCCGCAGGCTTCTCCCCGAATGTGATTACAGTCCTGGCAACCCTGGTTGGGCTGGTCGCAGCCGCCAGTTTTGGCGTCGGGACCTATAGCGCCGGTATCATAGCCGCGCTGTTGTTCCAACTGGCGGCGATCATCGATTGCTGCGATGGTGAAGTCGCGAGGCTGACGTTCACCGAATCGCCGTTCGGGGCCTGGCTCGATATCACAATGGACAATGTAGTACACATGGCGATCTTTGCCGGTATTGCCGTGGGCTCCTACCTGCGCATGGCTGGAAGCGACGGTGCCTGGATTCCTCTCGCACTGGGTTCGGCTGCGGTCCTTGGAAACGGGCTCTCATTTTGGCTCGTCACCCGCGCGCAAAAGATCAAATCATCGAATGGATGGAAGACCCCGACACAGGCCGCCTGGTCTGACTTTATGCTCAAGAACGTCGCGAGCCGAGACTTTTCCGTCGTCGTGCTGATATTCGCCGTCATCGGCAAGCTCGATTGGTTTCTCGGTATGGCTGCAATGGGTTCTGTGGTGTTTTCGCTCCTGATGCTCTGGGTTATCAGACCGTCTGCCAGGATCCGTGTTTAAACTCCTGTTCCTCTTTGTCGGCCTCCTGACCCTTGTACTCATCGTCTGGCATATCGGCCCTGGACAGATTTTCGATGCGGCGACGCAGCTCGGGCCGATCGCACTCCTCGTGATGCTGATTCCCTCCGTCATCATGTATATCGTCGAGGCGTACGGGTGGAAAGTCACATTGGGGCCGTCGGCGAAAGGTATTCCTTTCTGGCGTGTGCTTGCGATTCGAACTGCCGGTGAAGTGGTAAACATGACCACGCCGACCGCCTACATGGGAGGTGAGCCGCTTAAAGCCTATCTCCTCAAAAAACAGAACGTGCCGATAGTGGACGGGCTCGCCTCAGTGATCATTGCAAAAACGACGATGACAATTGCCGAGGTGTTGTTTATTTTGCTCGGCATTGCGTTGGCCGTGTGGCTGTTAGGCGGGAACGATTCATCCGGTCAGACCGTGGCCGCGGCACTCGTCAGTGTGGGATTGCTGGCCTTCGGAACTGCGGCCTTCCTGTTCGTGCAACGGCAAGGCCTCTTTACGTGGTTATTGGGATTTCTGAGGAAGATCGGGCTGAAGATTGCCTACCTCGAAGCGCGTGAAGAACAATTACGGTCACTGGATCGAACGATCTTAGCCTTCTACCGCGACAACCGTCCGGCCTTTTATTCCTCTACCGGGCTGTTCTTCCTTGGGTGGATGGCGGAGGCATTGGAAGTCTACGTCATCATCTATTACCTCGGCGGTCCGGCCATGGCGCTCTCCGCCATCTCCATCGGCGCCCTCTCCGTCTTTATTAAAGGCGGCACCTTCTTCATCCCCGGCAGTCTCGGCGCCCAAGACGGCGGGAACATGCTCTTGCTGAGCGCCTTTGGCTATTCCGACGTCACCGGCATCACCTTCGCGTTGCTCCGGCGGTTCCGCGAGTTGGTCTGGATCGGATTGGGGCTGTTATGCTTGGCTCTCGTCGGCGGGCGGGCAGTGGCAATTCAGGAAGATCGCACGCCCGAATCAGGAAATCCTTCCTGATTTCTTTCACTTTTCCGGGATGAGTAAGAGTAAGTCTAGGAAGTCCCGCGTTCCTGTTTCGCGGCGCGTTGTTGAACTGAACGATCAGTGTGTGACGCCGGCGGTGCGGTAAACGACGGCGTTGAGTATTGAGAGGCTGGAAGGATTCGCTTGAAGACTTACAGCGTGAAGATGTCCTGCATGATGGCGAGGACGGCTATGGCTCAATCAAGTGCCCATGAAATATGGGGAAGATCAGCCTGACCCTACCGCCAGATCGAAAGTCGCTCAAATCTTCTGATCTTTTCAGTATTCCTCTCTTAACGCACCTTCCCCCCACCTTTCACGTTTCACGCCTTACGTTTTACGTCCCCTGGTTTGACACCTCCCAAAGCTGTTTGTTACGCTCCGCTCCGATTGGCGCCGATGTCAGCAAGACCAAACTCTATGAATATTAAGGACTACCTCGAACAGAAGCGGGTTGACGTGGATCGATTCCTCGATTCCGTCATGCCCAGCACAGTCACACAGCCTACCACCCTCCACGAAAGCATGCGGTACAGTCTCATGGCGGGCGGGAAGCGCGTCCGCCCGATCCTGGCCATTGCCGCAGCAGAAGCAGTGAGTCAGTCGGCGCCGGGATTGATGCCAATCGCCTGCTCGTTGGAACTGATCCACACGTACTCTTTGATTCACGACGACCTTCCCGCAATGGACAACGACGACTTCCGGCGCGGTAAGCCCACGAATCACAAGGTCTACGGCGATGCGATGGCGATCCTGGCCGGCGACGCCTTGCTGACGATGGCGTTCGATCTCTGCAGCCATCCGGATCTGATGAAGGGCTGCGACCCGGCGCGCCAAGTCCGGCTGATTCAAGAGCTGGCCTACGGCTCAGGGAACATGGGGATGGTGGGTGGTCAGGTGTTTGATATCCAGGCTGAAAACAAGGACATCGATCTTCCGACACTCCAGAATATCCACAAGCATAAGACCGGCATGTTGATTCGCGCAGCGGTGCGAATGGGCGCCCTTGCCGCCGGCGCAGGCGATCGCCAACTGGACGACCTCACGAGTTATGCCGAAGATGTCGGACTGGCCTTTCAGATTGCGGACGACGTGCTCAATGTGACGGGGACACGCGAGGAACTGGGCAAGAATCCCAACACCGATGCAGAACGAGGGAAAAAAACCTACCCGACGTTCTACGGGGCCGACGGAGCCAGGAAACTAGCAGATGACCGTGTGGCCCACGCCATCACGCGCCTCTCTCTGTTCGGTCCAGGAGCAGACCCGCTTCGTGAGATTGCGCGCTATATCACTTCGCGAAGAAACTGACGTGAGGCGTGAAAGATATCTCGTGACGCGCAAGACCGCTTATCTCCACAACTACTGCCAACCCACACGTTTCACGTTTCACGCTTCACGCTTCACCTCTTCGTCATGAAGGCTCTCGTCACCGGGGCAACCGGATTCGTTGGCGGCGCAGTAGTACGCGCGTTGGTCAATACCGGTGTTGACGTTCGCGTTCTGGCCCGAGCCGGAGCCGACCTCCAGAATATTCAGAATCTGGCCGTTGAGCGGGTCGAAGGCGATCTGCGCAATCAGGTCTCGTTGCACGCCTCACTGACCGGTTGCCAACAGCTCTACCATGTGGCAGCGCACTATGCGCTTTGGGCCAAAGATCCCTCGATCTTTTACGATATCAACGTCACCGGCACGAAAAATCTGCTGGGGGCGGCCCGCGATGTCGGCGTCGAACGGATTGTCTACTGCAGCACCATCGGCGCCATCGGCCTTCCGCCCGGCGGAGGTCTCGGCACAGAGGAGACGCCCGTCTCGCTCGAGCAGATGGCCGGTCACTACAAACGGTCGAAGTACCTGGCCGAGCAAGAAGTCGTGAAGCTCGCGAAGGCAGGGCTACCGGTCGTCATTGTGAATCCGAGTGCCCCTGTCGGCGAAGGGGATGTGAAACCCACCCCGACGGGACAGGTCATCGTGGACTTCATGAAAGGCCGTATGCCGGCCTATATCGATACTGGGATGAATATCGTCGATGTCGATGACGTGGCCGCCGGCCATCTGCTCGCGATGGAGAAGGGACGGATCGGCGAGCGCTACATTCTTGGCAACAAGAACTTGATGCTGCGCGAAGTGTTTGAGATCTTGAGTGGCCTGACCGGTGTGAAGGCGCCCACGATCAAGCTGCCCAGACTGGCAATTCTCCCGTTAGCTTATGCCAATCAATGGATCGCCAATCTCACGGGCCAGGCTCCTCGTATTCCGCTGGAAGGGGTGAAGATGGCGAAATACAAGATGCACTACGACTGTACCAAGGCGATCCGAGAACTCGGCATCCCGCACACACCGCCAGAGGTGGCGCTTGAAAAGGCGGTGCGCTGGTTTAGGGACCACAAGTATGTGTGAGAGTTCAAGCGTGAATCCTGCAATTTCGACCTCAGCACTCAGCACTCAACACTGATGGAGATCGTCGAACTCTTCTTCAAGACCATTCTCTTCCGCCCCTACGTCTTCGCCTTTCTTGCCGCCTTTTTGTTCGCCGCGATTATGCTGATCGGCTGGCCCAGAACCTGGCGATTCTGGATGATTAGCTGGGGCACCGCCTTTGTCTGCGAATTTTCTTCGACACGCACCGGTATCCCATTCGGGTGGTACCACTATAACGGCTCGACCATGGGCCAGGAACTCTACTTCTTCGACGTCCCATTCATGGACTCGATCTCATTCAGCTTTCTCCTATACGCCGCCTACTGCGTAGCCCTCTGCCTTGTTCTTCCAATCAGGCCATCCTCAGCTTCTACCCACTCACTGCTCAAACCACTCCATCTTGATATGACCGTACGAACAAGCTGGTCCGTACTTTTCCTCACAGCATTTTTATTTGCCTTCATCGACATGGTCATCGATCCGGTCGCACTCCGCGGCGACCGTTGGTTCCTGGGAAAGATTTATTATTACCCCGACCCAGGCGTTCACTTCGGCGTCCCCTTCGCGAATTATGTCGGGTGGGCCGTCGTCGGACTCATCTCCCTCGCGATCTATTTTCCACTTGAGCGCCGGCTCCCGGCTCTCTCGCTTCCTCCATCGGTCACACCACGCCTCCTTCTGGGAATTGGCCTTTATTATGGTGTTCTCGCCTTCAATCTCAGCGTGACGTTCTGGATTGGTGAATCGTTCATGGGCATGAGCGGGCTGCTGATGCACCTCCCTGTCATCGCACTGCTGTTGTATCGTCTTGCAGGACCGAGCGTGGCCACTTCATCGGGATAGCCCGGTGGCAATCCGACAAAAGAATTTGTATAGTGAATAGCGGTCGCGGTGCAGAGGACACGAGCGGCCAGTCGGCCATCTGCCACAACGAAAAATGGACGGATTCGACCCCATGAAGGCGTGCAATCCCAAGCCAAGGAATGACCTGAAAGAAATGGTCATCATCACTACGGCACCAACGGTACGATGAGAGAGGGAAGAAGATTCACCATGTGGTTACGCCTGATTGTCACGCTCACGTGTCTCTTCATGTTGGCACCAAACCTCGCCCTCAGTGCCGACCAACATGTGCTCGGGACGATTACGGCGATTGACGCGACCCATGTCGAAATCAAAACGGCCATGGGCCAATTGGTGAATGTGCAGGTGGATAAAAAAACCCGGTACAAGGATGAGAGCAACCCGAAAAAGGTCACGATGCCCGAAGTGGGCAACCGAGTCGTCATCATGGCTGAAAAAATTGAAAAAAAAGGCGGCAACGTGCTAGCGGCCACCGCCATTCATTTTTCCTCGGCCAAGCGTGTACCGGCCCCCACACCGCCGGCTCCTGTTCAATAAGCAGGTTACAGACAGACGACTGTTGCCCTGTCGAAATGTGTAAGGCAGCAAACGGTCATTGACTCAGGGTCAGAATCGAGTGCAGGCTGATCAAAATGGCTGCCCAGCAAGGTCGCAGCGAGCGAAGAGGCGAGGAGGTACCAACCGCACTTTGTGTGGCCGTTCGCCCGCAAAATGGATCTTGGCGAACGGAACATATCCTCCAGTACTTCCGAGCCTCTGAGCGATGCGAGAACGAAGCTGGCAGACTTTCTCAACAGCCTGTGAGGATAAACGATGCCGCCACTTCACATAACATCTGAGCCCACTCACTCTTTTTTTGGCGGTGGGATTCGCGCGGCAGTGATTCGCGTGGTGATCACGGCCATCGCCGTATTTCTCGCGGTGATGATTGTGCCCGGCATAGAAGTCGACTCGCTCCCCGCCGGACTCGCCGCGGGGCTCGTGCTCACAATTCTGAACCTTTTGCTCCGGCCCATTCTCTTTGTGCTGACCCTTCCCTTGATCGTTCTCTCGATGGGACTCTTTCTCATTGTGGTCAACGCGCTTCTTCTGGGACTCACTGCCTATCTGGTCAGCGGATTCTCCGTCACAGGATTCTGGCCCGCAGTCGGAGGTGCGATCGTGATAAGTTTCGTCACCATGATCCTCAACTGGTGGACCTCCGACACCCGCCCAACGGAACATCGTTCGTTCCCCCAACGGCCGCCGAAGATTATCAATCCTGGTGAGTAACGCGGCCTCGCCTTTTCATTGAATTGCCCCTCGTGCATTGCTACAATGCGCTCCTTTGGCTGGGTAAAACTACGAATGACACAGACATCTCCACCACAGAGCAAACCTCTTCCAGAGACGCATCTCCAACGGACCTTGACTTCTGTCATCAACGAACTGCCGGTCGACGCGGCGCTCGCTGCCGTATTTCACCATGACCAAGGCCCGCTGGTCAGCCATGCCGTACGAGGCTTTACCCCTCGTGATATTCAAGCCATCCTCAGAACACTGTCGGCATCTACCATCGCTGCATCCACCCCTGTGAGCGACCAGGAGAGCGGCCGCACCGTTCGCCTCCGTTTGATTACGCCGGGCACGAAGTCATTGCTTGGGGTCTCCCTTCACTATCGAAACAAAACTTACGGCTTCCTCGTCATCGGGCGAAAAGAGAGTGTCGCGTTCGCGAAAAAAGAGAAGAGCTTGATGGAGCAGGCCAGCGACGACGTGACGAAAGCGCTGGAGCGCGAAGGCCTCTTCGATATGAACATCGTGCTCAGCCGCCCATTTGTCGCACACGAGCCCGTCCCTCCACCGCCTTCTCCGACAGAGATGTTTGCGGCCCCGGCATCGCAACTCACACCGGAGTTCCAAGACAAGATCATTGCCGTGTTGGCGGATGCCAACCAATACGTCGCGTACGATCGCATCTGGGCCTGCCGCTACGACCCTCTCGCGGGCAATGTCGAAGTCCTGGGATTGGCCGGCGATCTGAAGGGCGAGCAGAAGGATGGGAAGAAAGATCTCAAGCCTGGGCACCGCCTGGCGCTCGAC
This sequence comes from Nitrospiraceae bacterium, assembly GCA_041743755.1. GTDB lineage: Bacteria > Nitrospirota > Nitrospiria > Nitrospirales > Nitrospiraceae > Palsa-1315. The sequence goes on from JBGTMB010000130.1 coordinate 7,162, forward strand.
AGCTCAGCTTCCGGGTGGGCGGTTCGCCACCGTAAGCCACGCGTGGATCATGATCTCGCATCCACGCAGGGACGATTCCTCGACCACAAATACCTCTTTAAGGATCGGCTTCTCTCGTCGCTCGTCATCCCGTTCTTTGTCCGGGGACAAGTGGGTGGAACCATCACCCTGGCCTCAAAAGAAGCCGGACGGTACCAACAGACCGATGCCCGCACACTTGAGCCCACGATTATCAAAATTGCAGACATTCTCCAAGCTCCGACACCGGTATCGACTAGCCAAGCCCCCGCTACTGGACAAGCCGGCGCACCTGGGACAGCCATTGCCCCTGGTCCTTCGGAGCCCAGCATCAGAAAACAAGAGCGGCAGGCCGCCATCGGCGAGTTCAGCATGTTCCTGGCCACAGAAGTGCGTGAGCCGCTCGCTTCGATCCGCGCTCAATTGGAGGAAGTCACAGGGGAAGGCATCCTCGACTTCGACCCGCAGACACGCGTCGAGAACGCGATGCGTGACATGATCAGAATCGAAGCCATCCTCAACGAGATTTTGGACTTTGCCAAACCACTCGAACTGACTCGTCGACTCCTCCGCATCCCGGAAGTGATCGAAAGCGCGCTCACAGTCGTCGCAACCGACCTCGAAGTCACCAGAATACAGGTGACCAAAGACTATGCGACGATGATCGCCCCGGTCCGTGGCGACGAAGCCAAACTCCAGCAGGTCTTTCTCAGCATTTTTAGGAATGCGAGTGAAGCGATGAACCCCGGCGGGCATCTCCACATTCAAGTCACCCAGCATCGCGCGGGGCGCGGCGTGGAAGATCAGATCCTCATTAAGAACGATGGGGCCCCTATCCCGGCAGAAATCGTCGATAAGGTCTTTGAACCGTTTTTCACCACGAAGCGGACCGGCGTTGGTCTGGGCCTCGCCTCGGTGAAGAAGATCATTGAAGAACATGGTGGCTCAATTGCCATCGGCAGTGCGCCTGGCGAAGGCACCACCGTCACCATCCGCCTCCCCGGTCTCAGCCACGGTCCGTCCTATCGCGGACGCGGACGCCGCCGGCCACCGGCACGCCGACCGGCCTAACATCGCAGGACGCTGAAAAATCCCGCCAGCGTCGTTCTCTCCTTGAAAGCATCCTCAATGTAGCCCAGAGGATACGCCTCCGGTGCTTTCATCGGCTGCGGCCTTGCTGGACGGGCTTTTTGAGCATCCTGCGGGGAAAGGCTTGTCTGTTGTTCCACTCGTGTAAACGATCACGGCAGTTAGGCGATTCTTCTAATGGCAGACACACAATCGAACTCCTCTTCAGGGAAATGTTTTCTGAGAGATTCAATCGATTCGTACCCCCAAGACACCGCTCCAAACGCAATTCTTTTCTTACGCGCCGCCTCCAGGTCGGCAACTTGATCGCCGATATAGATGACTTCGCGACATGGAATGCCAGTCTTTTTGAGCACCCTCTGTATTCGGGCTGGTTTGCCAAACATCGACATTCCGCACTCAAATTGGCTGATCAGTTTTATATTGGTATGCCCTAGAATCTGGCTGACATTGTCGTAGGAATTTGACGATACGATCGCAAGAGTCACTCCTTTATTGGCCAAATGAACCAGCAAGTCATCAATATGTTCAAACGGCGAGATGCTTGCCGCATTTTGCTTCATGATAGAGGTAAAACTCTTGACCACAAAAGGCAGTTTCCAGTCAGGCATCCCTACCTGTTTCATAATCTGCCTGGCGTTGTAGTGCCGAAAAGTAGGTGCTAAATCCGGATCAATTCTCTTGAAACCATGTTGTTCGGCCAGTTGGTTGAATACTTGAGCAAAGAAGGGAAATGAGTCCGCTAGAGTTCCATCAAAGTCAAAAATTGCCAGCCGATATTTCATACACCTAGTTGCCTATCAATAGAGGTTGTGAGGCCGTCACCCTCGAATGGGTCACTAATTCGTTCTGATCAATGGAATAAGACCATCAACGGGTCACACCTTTTCACTTAGACGTATCCGCACTAGATCGGGAATTCAGGTGCTCCGTCCGTCTAAAACGCTATCTTTCAATGGATTCAAAGCCCGTCTACCTCACTACGAACGTCCCCAGAACTCCGGTTGAGGACATGAATATACCTCACCGTTGTTATGACGTCACTGTGGGAGTCAGCGAGATCCGCCCCTATACCTCACCTCTCTTCAGGCGAGCGAACGAGGGCGCCACCGCCACCATCCACCTCCCAGTCTCAGCCACGACCCATCCTATCGCGGCCGCGGTCGCACAAGGCCACCAGCAGCCGCCACACCTGACCTCGTATTTCTGTCCATTCTCAGAGTCGGCGGCGCTAGACAACTGGCCTCCAAAGATGTACAGTAACGCGTACATCTTTGGAGGCCTGCTATGGATGCTATTACGTACACCACCGTTCGTGCAAACCTCGCAAGCGCAATGGACCGCGTGTGCGACGACCACGAAGCCCTGATCATTACGCGCAATGGAGAACAGTCGGTCGTGATGCTCTCGCTGGAAGACTACAAATCGCTGGAAGAAACCGCCTACCTCTTGCGCACTCCAGCTAACGCCAAGCGTCTTCTTGCAGCTGCGGCACAACTAAACGCCGGCAAAGGCGTTGAGCGGAAGCTGGGCAAGTGAAACTGATCTTCGCTGACGATGCATGGGACGACTACGTCTATTGGCAAAAGCAAGACAAACGCATGGTTGAGAGAATCAATAAGCTGATCCGCGCGACACAACGAGAGCCTTTCGCAGGAGTGGGTAAGCCAGAGCCCTTGAAACATGCGCTTTCGGGGTACTGGTCACGTCGAATAAATGATGAGCATCGAATGGTCTATCGCGTAGAGGGGGATGCGCTCATGATCGCGCAGTTGCGTTTCCATTACTGAGACGCTGAACGCTCCACCACTTAGCCGCGAACGAAGCGCTCGGGAGGAAATATAACGGGGCGAGGGATTGGAAATATTTCCGGGAAGACTGATGAGAAATTAAGACTCCCGACTCCTTTTTTACGCAATCCGCATACGCTGCCGATATCTGGGTTGTTATCCATGTAACACGCCTGAAGGGGAAGGTCTAATGGGTCAGACCCATTAGACCTTCCCGGGGGCACATACTCCCTTCACAATCGCACCTTCTACGCCCCCGACACTCGGCAACTCGCGAGGGAGGCGCAACGCTCAGCGCCCGGGGGGCGGATTACCCGTTTCCGGCTCGATCTTGCGTGGGCTCGGCGCGCGCAAGGACCGCAGACCGGTGGCGATTGCCTCGAGTTCGGAGCCTGCACCGCTTCTCTGCATCGCCTCGTCGAGCACCGCTCGCAGGTCGACCCGCACGTCGGGCAGGCGCGTGACGCGCCAGGTAAAGGTGTAGTCGGGGAAGCCGGCGCAGATCTGGCCTGGGCAGGGGTCCAGTTTGACGGTTTCGACAACTTCGTCGCCGACATTAAGCAGCGCGGCCTCGAGGTCCTGCGTGGGATAGTCAATCTGGGCGCTGCCAATGAAGTCATCGTCGTCGAATTCGTCGTCCGCCCACCACGGCCCGATATGTTCGCCCGGTCCTGGCGGTCCAGGAGGCACTTGAAACCCATACGGCGGTAATCCAAAGTCCTTCTCCCAGAACTCGACCTGAAAACTCAGCGGCGCGGGCTCGCCGACCTCGTCGCACACCGACGACTCGCCGAGCACGACGACCCCGGAGCGTACCGCAACGATGCAACTCTTAGCCGGGTCGAAGTGGTGGGTGTCGCCGGAGTCGATATCACCGATCTCGTTGGAGACAGTCCCGCCTTTGGCATCACTGGTCTGGATCATCACCTCGTCGCTGCCCCACCAGTCGGGGCCGGTTTCGTCTCGCGCCTTGAATCGTATCGCCTCGATCTTGTAGCGCCGTTCGATCCACTGAATCGTGTCCCAGCGGGTGGCTCTCGACGCCTCCGCGACGGTCGGGTGGCCTGCGTCTTCGGACTGCGGCAATACGGGGCGTACCTGCGCGAACGCACCGGGGGTACACCAAAATCCCGCCACCACACTAAAGCCAATCGCCATGACATGCCTGCGTGAAATCATCATCAATGTCCTCCTCTGTGAGACTGCTCCAAGCAAGGCCGTGATTAAACGGATAGACATAGGTTCGTGTGCCGTGTCCTCTTTCTACATCCTGCCTAGTTCTTCTCCTTGACTATCGCATGCCTCTATTTCTTTCCACCACGGAACACTCGATGCGCCTGTTACATTGATCTCTCATTCCAATTGGCGCACACTAGACATTTCCTCACGTTCCTCTTTCAAATAAATTTCCCCATTTATAGGGTAAGAGATTAGGTTTATCAACGCTCGTTTACCTTCTCTTCACAGGAGGGTGGCCTGTTTGGTCTCCCACTGCGCGTGTCGAACGATAAACATAATCATTCCAAGCTCGCTCGTATTCCCTCTCTTGGAAGGGCACTCATGTTGGTCCAAGTGCGGCCGTCGAATGAATGCATGCCCTCATACACCTATTCACAGCGAGGGGGCTGGCATAGTCTCCACTGCGCGCATCGAGGGACCACTGCTTTATCGTGGGGCCTCTGCGAGCACAGAGACTAGCCAGCTTCCTCGCCTCCCTCCTTCTCAGGACGCGCGTTCCGGGAGCACAGGACCAACGTGGGTGTCCTTCCAATCCTTTTCATCGTGCGCTCCTCCTACCTTACTCCCTTGAGGGCGGGCTAGATGGTCTCCCACTGCGCGTGTCCAACGAGGGTCTTCTGAGACCGCGCGTTGCACGAGCACAGGAGACCGTCTAGTCTGCCCTCCTATTCTTCCTTTGACAGACCCACCCCCTCCTGGCTATGATCTCCGCTACTTGATTCGATCTTGAACTTGAAAACCTATGTTCTCCAGCCACCATCATTTATTCAAAGGAGTGGGCGTATGAAACTCGTAATTGGCACTGTTGCGACCGTCTCCGGTGTCCTCTTCGCGTTGTCGATGGCCTCGGCGAATCCATCGCTTCTCCCGAAGCATGAAGGCTACCCGATGAAGAACAGCGGAAGCCCAGTGACAGGACAGCCGACCGCTAACGATCCTGGTCAGTCAGATGCGCGTGGCGAAAGTACGCTGAATAAGTCGGCCGACTCCTTTAAGAGCGCCCAGCAGAATCTTATGAAGACGGACAATGAGCGGATTACCACAGGCCAGGGAGCGAATCAGCTCCCGACTGTGCAGGGGCCTCAGATCAAGATCGCCCCTCCGGTCACATCCGCAACAAAAATCACTGGTGATCGGAAGATCGAATAGTCGAGCCGTTCAGCGGAATACAGAAGGGAGGCGCCGGACCTATCCGGTACCTCCCTATTTTTTTGTCTGTCGCGTCCGTGTGGGGCCTGTAATCCTACTCAATCTGAATCGCCAGAGTTTCTTGGCACACGTACCCGCGTAATCGACACCGATTCGAGGATACGCGCCTACCGTTCCTCTTCCCACGACTCCCCCTCGATCCTCGAACCAGAGCGATTCGCCGATCGTGAGGTCCACGCGGTTGAGACGGCGATCGATCTCCAGTGCGCGACAGAGCCGCCCCGGTCCATCGATCAACTCTCCATTGAGTTCAATCGCCCTGATCAACACAGCTGAAGGAAACTCTTCCCGCTCCGTCACGACGTTCAGACAATGGTACATGCCGTAGATGAGGTAGACGTACGCGACCCCTGCCGGACCAAACATCACCTCCGTCCGTTGCGTTCTCCCTTTCGCCGCATGGCAAGCCCTGTCCTGAGATCCGACATAGGCCTCCACCTCGACAATCTTTCCCGCGATCTCTCTGCCATCGATGCAACGGATGAGATATTTCCCCACAAGCGACCGCGCCACTGTAAGCGTGGCTGGATTGAAGTACCCCCGCAAGAGAATTGTGCCAGACTTCGATGAAACCATGAGACCTTTACAACCTAATGTGATTCTTCTCAGTTCCCGATCACCATACTCGTTTCACCAGGCTGCTCAAAACGATCTTCCTTCTCACCCACCCAACCCTGGCAAGCCGAGAATACAGGTGGAGATTGTTTCAGTGAATGAGCAGCCGCTCAAAATGGGCTCCAGCAAGGCCGCAGGCGCCCCGGAACCCGGAAGCGTACCCTCTTGGGGTACGTTGAGGAGTTTCGGTAGCCAAGAACGCTGCTGGTGGCCATTTTCAGCGGCTGCTAGAAGTACCAGGCGACGCCGCCCATAAACGTCCGTGGATTCCCCGGCACAAAGTGAATGTCGGTGACGGAGGCCGGTTCGTTACGGAGCCGAGACGCAAAGGCAAAGGTGGCCTGCTCCCATTTCGTATTGAACAGGTTCTGCACGAAGAGGAAGGCTTCCATCCGACCGTGAGACAGCTTAATCGGCAACTGATACCGTTCGGTCAGGTCGACATCGATCCACGAGGGAGCCGTGATGCTTCGATCTTCATTGAGTGGACGGACCCCCAGATAGGTCGCCTGCAATTGCGACGTGAGTCCTTCCGGCCATTTCAAGAGCAAGGCTCCATAGGCCGTCACTTCAGGAGCTAACGGAATCGCATCGCCATTGCGAAACTCCGCCTTGGTATAGGTCACGCTACCGTTGAACGACAGTGGCCCCCACACTTGGCCGCGCGCTGAGACCTCGACACCTCGCCGCCGGCTGGCCCCGCGAATCTCGGTGGTCCCCTCATCGCCGACAAACACGAGTTCCTGTTTGAGATCTAACGCCCATACCGTCGCAATCAACTCTACGCCCTCCGGCCCCCACGGCTTAGAGCGTATCCCTACTTCATAATTCTTGGCTCGCGCAAGCGATGCGGACCCTGGGGCCACTACCGATCGAGCGTCGTTGCTGTGATAGCCTTCGCCATAGTTGGCAAAGATTTCGGTATTGGCCCAGGGGCCCAGGATGAGATTAATTTTCGGAAGAACGATGCCGGAACTTGTCCGACCGGCTGGTTGGTCAGCACAGGTGTCACAACGGTTACGTACATCGAACGTGAACGTCTCTGCGCGCAATCCGCCCACAAGCCTCATCCATGACGTAGGCTGCACCTCCGCCTTCACGAACGGAGCATAGGACGCCTCAAGAATATCGCTGTCTGCCGTGGTCCCGATCGGTACTCTCGTCCTGTGAGTCCCGAGCCTTGCGTGAATGTTGTCGACTCTGGTTTGAAACCCGACCGTTCCGATGCTCGGCAGACCCAGTACGTTACCCTGCTGCTTGTATCCGAGGTCGCCTCCATACATCACGCGGCGATCTGATTGTTGAATCCCGTCGCCGTTGACCGGGTCGTTGAGGAAGAACGTGAAATTTGTGAACAGGTCGAGCCGATAATATTGTCCGTATGCGTT
>JBGTMB010000131.1:0-12105 GCA_041743755.1 Nitrospiraceae bacterium
GAGATGTATCACAATGGTGTGTCGTCGGTGCTTTGTTCGGAGCTGAATGATCTGTGAGATACCGTTCCAACAATTCCTTAACCGTTTTATCGGCCCCCGCTTCAGGCGGATACCATTTGCCTTCGGCGATTTGGACCATCACCTTGTGATAAATTTTCTCCGCCAGCTTCTTATCTGTGACTTCCTCGGATCGTCTGACTTGCCTCCCGTGATAAATGAATCGCTCCCAATCTTCAAACTATCTACGATTTATGCGGGGAAGTACGCCAGTATCCTTAGTATCCTTGCCCCATCCAGATTCGTATGTATATTTTGTTGTATATCTTGACTGCCGGGCGCATTGCCACCAAAGTGATGCTGCGAGGTGTGAAGCTCGCTGACTGTCCTATCTCCTGCGCTTCCTGTTCGTTCGGAGCGCGATTGATTCTTAAGTCTCTGGATTTCTTGGGATCAGTCCCGAATCGGGATCATATTGGTGCCAATCTTTCGGTCTCACGGCACATTTTTCTGGGTAGGTGGGTGGGAGGGCTGTCGCTTATCCGACAGATTTTTGCCGTGATGATCGGAGATCAAGGTGAAGTTGATGCGTCGATTCATTACACAGGAGGGAGCGATGAATGCAGATCAACTCAGGGAGAAATGGATACAGTTCAAAGGTGAACTGAAACAGCAATGAGGCAGGTTTACCGTTGAAGACTTGCAGCGGATTGAAGGGAACTATGAGGAATGTGTCGGCAAAGTCCAAGAACGATATGCCGAGAACAATGTCGCGCTGATGAGGTGGGCGGACGCGTGGCATGCGATGCCGGCGATGACACCTGTGGGGGAGGGGGAATAGCTCCACGGACACACCCGCAACTCACGAACGCCGATGGCTGATGGACCTGTACCTCTCGCGTAAGGAGAACATGATGAACACACGCTATATTCTGAGACTCTGCACGGTTCTGGTCCTCAGTCAGGTCCTCCTCACCGGATCGGCAATTGCGCTCGGTACGGCTGATGGCCAAACGCCGATCACGGACACATGGTTGACGGCGAAGACGAAGATTGCGTTGTTTGCCAATGCCCGGATCAAGGGGAGGGAGATCATTGTCGAAGCGTCACGTGGTGCGGTGATAATTCATGGCAAGGTGGATTCTGACAAAGCAAGTAAGGCAGCGGAAGGAATTGCTAAAGAGATCCCCGGGGTTACGAGTGTGAAGAATAATCTTCAAGTCATTGCTCCGTCTATACGCGAGGTGATCGATGACAAGGATGAGGCGATCACGACACGAGTTGCCGAGCAGATTGCGAAGGACTCACAACTGAAGAATGCCGGTATTCTCGTTCAGACGTTTGCGGGTGTCGTCTCTCTGAGGGGTGAGATTTCAGACATCGTGACCAGTGCCCATGCGTCTTGGGCGGCATGGCAGGTCCCCGGGGTGAAGTTGGTGAAGAACGAACTCAAGGTCAAAGAGAAGGCCTAGGGTCTGAGGTACACGTTTCACGAGCATAATGTACGTCTGCTCGCAAAGGATACAGGTCGGGGAGCCGATCAGTACTCGAAGCATCAGGCAGCGCTTGTGCTAATTTGTGCTAAAAGTTATTCGAATCCATGATAACCTATGAAATCAGTAGAGTTGCTGGAATGTTCCTAAGTCGTGGTGTTCCAACAAAAAACGGGGAAACCATTTGAAACACCGAGCCTATATAAAAACATCTTGCTCACATTCCTAAACCGCCGGTCTGCGCCTCGATGCCTCCCCTTTCAACTGATTACTTGTTTTAGTCGCGCTGTCTTTCATATTAAGTAAGTCTTCTAGTCCGGCGTAAATTGAGACTGTCGCAAAACTCCATAAGAATGGTTTCCGCAAGAACTTCGCCTGGAGGCTATCCTCAAAAGCCTTGGCAATTTGAGGCTCACCCACTGAATAAAGAGGATTGAGAAACCTTTTGCAACAGTCTCAAGTTAAGGTGAAGGCGCAATCGTTCTAACACCCGGGGTTCAAACTATGGCTACTTTGTATTGAACATGAAGTGTCTGACTTCAACGCCCAGACTTGTCGGTACCGGGAACCCAGGGCTCAGGAAACCATGGTTACGATCCTCATTCAGCATATTCAGATTCACTTGAAGGGTTGGCTCCTCTCGTGAATATGTAGGACCAGTGCGATGTGCTTACCCTGTAGATGATATCCAGAAGCAGACATCGAGAAATTGGTACCCATTCCGTCCGCCTGTGATACCCTTGAAGGAGTCGAAAGGGAAGCCGCCAGAAGACAAAGAGTGGGTCTTGGATAGTTCGCAATATATCCCTGTAGTCCAGTAAAAAAGCAACGATTGCCGACATGGTTGAGGGCGAGCCGAAATTAAGCCTCTCCTCAATGGCAAGAGACAAGTTGGCAAGCCTTGGGGAAGAAGGGCCTGCTGGCCGAAAGGGAAGAATTAAGCCAATGGGAAAGACTCTTGAGTATCAGGGGTACACAATCCAGTCCTCTCCGCAACACCTGGCACACGGTGAGAAGTGGCAGCTGCGCATCTTTATCTCTTTGGACAATCACCGAGGCGTCAAGACTCGCGAATTCTCCGCCGATGTCTTATATGAGACGGAGCAGGAGGCCGACATCCACGGAATTGCCTTTGGTCAACGTCTGATTGATGGAAAAATTGAAGGTCAGTCCGTTATGGGTATGAAGACGGTCGATCGCCGAGCGACGCCGCGGCTTCGTGTGCAATTCCGTACTACGTTTTCGAGCTCCATGAATAAGGAAGGAATGGGAGTCATGCTTGATCTGTCTTCGGGCGGATGTCGCGTCGAGAGTCCTGTTCCCGTGGAGCCGGGCGTATTGTTGGAGTTGCGCATCTATGCGCCAAACGTGGAATGGCCGCTCATGATTGAAGCGGCAAACGTGCAGTGGGTAAGCGGTCTGACATTCGGGCTGGCCTTCTTCCGGATCACAGAGGCTGAGCAAGAGCGTTTGGGGCAGGTAATAGATGATCTGACTGTGAGCGGTGAGAAAGGCGACCACTCAGTCTAAATTGCTGGCCAAGGTGCCGTGAGCCGAGAAGAACTCCAACGGTCAGGGGGAAAGAAACGTGGAATGTGTTTCGACGCAATTGGGCTTCCCGTCCGCCTGTCCGGTAGGGGTGCAGGCCCGACGCGCTAGTCGTTTCCACCGCAACGAACCGATTTTATCCCGCTGTCCATAGCCTGTTTTGGTCGTAAACACATCGATCCCCGCCTAGACCTCGCCGAGTGTCCGTCCCTGTAAGTGATCGTGCGGCCGATGGACATAACGACATTGGTGGCGAAACAATACTCTCGTTTACGTGCGTAGAATGATTGTTGAACGATCTGTACTCGAGGAAGTCGGAGTGCCTCTTGAAATCTTGCGAAAGGTCGCCATGGAAAGCCAGTTGTATCGAAGGGGGTCTCGCGTAACACCGCAATGATGGGACGGACGAGAGGATAATCAATAGGTGGGACTATTTTGAAGGTATCTTCGCTTTGAAGCGGTGACGACGATGACGAGTTGAGTGTTAGTCCTTCGCTCGTCGTGTGAGCTCTTCGAGCGCCTGACGGACGAGACGCGTATATGTCGGGAGATGGGAATAGATGGAATCGGCCGTCGCTTCGTTATAGGTATGGCTGGTGAGATTGCGGTCCTCCAACATGCGGAACCACTCCGGACTTTCTTGAATCACGCCCAACTGAAACGCGATCCGTATACTATCGCGAGGTGAAAAGGCCTCGAGCCCTGACTCTTCCGCGTACGCCTTCAAACTTTTCCAAAATAACTCGAAGGTAAATTCAAACCGTTGAATGGACGAGTCACGGACAAATTCGTTGACCGGTTGGGCCAACGCGAGGTCTAGGCGCGAGAGCGCTGTATTCAGAAGCCTGAGCAGGTTACGCAGCTTGTCGCTCATACAGACTCTTGATTTGCTGAAGTGCGACGGTCTTGAAGGTTCCGTCCACCGAGGAAAAATCGACCACATCCACCCGTTGCAAGATCGGGAGATCGTCGAACGCGTCACGGATCGCCGAGAGAACTTCTGGCGCAATCGGGTGCCCCAGGTCGATACCCAGATCAATATCGGATCGAGTCACCGAACGACCAGTGGCCCGGGAGCCGAATACAAACACCTTCAGGCGCGGTTCAGAAGCCAGCAGGGTGCGGGCCAATTCTCTAGCCTTTTGCTCGACTAACGTCAGCGCACTCTGTCCTTCCGTCCGACGTGCTTCCATCAGAACGATCCCTTCAGAAGTGCCGTTCACTACCCATGTAGCTTTGTCGGCCTCTATAGCCTTCTCTACGGCAAAACGCAAGCAACGCTCACGAACTCGGGATGATGCAATAATTTACTTCTCAACGACTGTGCTAAAATTGTGCTAAAAAATATCAAAAAGCACCGGAATCTCTGGAATTCACTGTAACAGATAGAATGCTATAAGTCCTTGAATAATTGATAAAAGCGAGAAACCAGACGGAAAATTCAGGGTATTAAGAAATTACCTCTTACGGCCTCATAACCCAAAGGTCGAAGGTTCAAATCCTTCCCCGCACTCACCAACATCGCATGTATTGTCCGTATTTCCCCCGATTAGTGTAAATCGCAGGCCTGTTTCCACAGCTCCATGGTGTAGATTCAGCGGCAGACGGAGTGCTTTAGCATGGTCCACCGCTGCGATATGCGCACGTGCACCATGGTAGATGTCAGTTTGCCAGACTGTTTGAATCTGAATCAGGAGCTCATCAAGTAGGGCTGGTACTGGTGCGGAGGTATGTGCTGGGAGATACGGTGCAGGAAGGATGAGAGCACGATACGAGAGAGACGAAGAAGGGATTGTGGGTGAATTCAGCCATGAAACTTTGCTTAGATCGAATTTCCTCAGCTGCGCGCCTGTAACCCTTGAGAGTGGTCCTTAGCCCTCGGATCGTTTACGCCAATAAAATCTATTGCCACATTCCCGGCAATGCCAGGGAAACCAGCCTGCCAGTCGGCGGAGCAAATCTTTGACACTATGTCGTACCGACCGACGGCAGTATGTTGACCCACATGCAGGGCAGCTTACTGCTCTTGCCTGCGTGCGGGTCTTAACACCGTGGCGGACGGAATGTAGGGTCGCCATAATCGTCTGGTGGGTAGATGAAGTAATGCATCATACGCCGATTGGTTGGCCTGCATAACTAGGGAAAATACTAGGAGTGAAAATTTTGGACACGTGGGCAGATGCCGCTGCTTATTAGCTCAGCTGGTGATATCTGCTCACACGGACGGGGGGTCGGAATTCCTCCGTCCTTCTTTCCCCTTCGCGACAAAAGAGAGCGGGATTCTCCACCACACCGCACAGATGCAGGAAGCTTCAACAGTCACCAGGAGTTACAACTTTCCCTCAGCCCTTGATTGCTGAGTGGCTGTGAACCCTTGCCTCAAAACACGGTAAGCATTTGACGAAAATCTGAGCAGTGATATAGTCGGCGAGGAGTTGGTGTGAGACGGGGAGATGCTATGCACTTCGTTCGTATCGGCAAGAAAACCTTGAATCTCGATAGTATAAACTATTGCGAAGCACAGATTTGGCAAGATGAGATGTCGCTAAAGGTCTATTTCGTTGGGTCTGCGAACAATACTCCGTTGGTATTTGCTGAAGACGACGCCAAGGAGCTGTGGAAGTACCTGGAATACGTTGCTGAAAAACCTGTCTAAGGCCCTCCGATTCTTTCTCAACTCTAGAATTGCACGATCCTCGTCATGCTTGATTCTCGCCGATAGCTTTTCCTCATGCCGTTTGGGAGGGATCCCTACTCTGAGCCTGGTTTCCCATGAACGACACGAGATCACGGTGATTGATTAGTACGGTCGGCCTGCATGCACAGAAGGGGCTGCACTCACAACCGGGATGACCCATCCGTCCTTCTTGTAACTCCGATAGTACACGAGCACTTTTTTTACGTACTCCTGTGTTTCTTTGTAGGGAGGGATTTTGCCATATCGATCCACCGTGTGCTCGCCTGCGTTATAAGCCGCCAGGGCTAACCGGGTGTTCCTGTGGAACCGATTCAGGAGGTATCGAAGGTGCTTGGCCCCACCACTGATGTTCTCGTTCGTATCGTAGAGGTGACGCACGCCATGGCGGATGGCGGTTTCTGGAACTAACTGCATGAGTCCCACTGCCCCGGCCTTTGAAATTACCATCGGATTAAAAGAAGATTCGGCTTTTATGACGGCCAGAAGCAAAGCCGGCTGCACGTGATGCTGCTGAGCTGCACGGATGACGGCCTGCTCAAGTTCTAGATTCGTCACACCACTGTGATATCGGGCGTTGGGGTGAAATGTTTCAATGGGCTTGCTCGTCGGGATATTCGCGGGGCCGATCTGTCTTGCGTCGTCGGCGTATTCATAGGCCTGCGCATCCGCGAGGGCAAAGGGGGGCCAAGTTGCCGCCAGTACCAACATTACGTAGGCGGTATATATGGCTGTCCTATTTTGGTTCACTGTCCGGTGGCCTAAGCCGTCATGCTGAGATTGAGTATCATGCCCGACCTTGTTCATTTTTGTTCCCTCCCGTGCCAAAACCAGTGTAGCCATGCCGCACGTCTTAGTTATGATAATCGGGAATTGACTCTACCCTGTGACGCGATAAAATAAAAAGCAGGTTCTATGCCGTTCATTCGGGATGGATAAGTGCTTGATTATATAAATATTACAAAGACTTGTGGTCGCCGATGCTCTGGCTTTCGTAGAGAGATTCTGGTGAGGGGTTTCCTTGTTTTAGCCCTACGTGCCGCACTTTGCGGTTGAGTTATAGCGGCTGCAATTTTTGATGGGGCAAACTCATCGGACGAGGGGTCCTCTCGCGTGCCGAAAGAGACTGTGGTAGTCTGAGCCCTCCCACTTCCTTTGACTGGAAGGAGTTGATTGCAGTGGTAAAACTTCGATACTGCGAGCGAGTTCATACACAGTTCCCAGTTATGTTCGCTGGGGAGGCATATGTGGGGGAAGGGACTGTGCTTAACCTATCTGTCCCGGGCTGCGCCATCCACAGTCGAAAGCCCGTAGAACCCGGTTCCTATCTTGAGATGAGAATGTTTGTACCTGATATCACGCCTCCGCTCCGGGTTGGATTAGCCAAGGTCCGTTGGTGTGAGGGGCGTCGGTTTGGTGTAGAATTTATTCAAATGCCCGGTCAAGACCAAGTTCGCTTGGGTCGTCTCGTCAAGAATGAAATTCCTCTCGCAATAGTATCTCTTCCTAGTGTGTAGCAAGGGGCACATTACGATCACAGCCTTACCTGCCAGTGAGAGGCAACGCGGATGACGAGATGTCTCGTACTTATCATGATACTGCTCCTGGCAGGCTGCGCTGAGTCCTATACCGTATTCCATAGCCAGACAGGCAACCCGATCATATTGGCTCGGCGCGCATATTCCTACGAAGATTGCCTCTCCACCGTACGGGAGGAGGCGACTCGACTCGGAGTCTCGCTGAGTACGGTGCACGTGAGAGGTTCTTGGCAAGGGCGCTCTCTTCTCTGGCCTTTCGAGCCAGGGTACGCCTGTGAAGGGGCTATTGGCACTGAACGTCTTCCCAACGGAGTCTATCGACAGGGTCGCCCCTTATAGGGCAGGCATTGCCCACTTCTTGCCTGTACGCCTGCCGTGTGACAATCTTGAATGGCCGGACTAACGCCGGTGAGGTTCGCCGTTGAGCGGAGTACTCAGCGCATGTTACACCTAGGTGCTTGTACCTGATTTCCGCTGCTGATTCAGAACCGATTCCGCCTTTACCGAGGAGAGTGAGGTGGTGTGTGAGACTCACGCGGCTATGCTTGTCCGGGGTTTTGGCCCCTTGAGTTTGACAGCGGTCGCCTACGATATTGTCGCATTTTCTTTGCCCTCTCTCGTCTCTTGGCTATAATAAGTTTCTCGTGGTAGGCGGCTTCGTTGCAGACTATCAGTCCAGCCCAGAAGCGAGGAATCGGCATAGGAGTTCACACGAGAGCGGGGGTGTCAGATGATCAAAGCGCTTCTCGTTGAAGACAATGATATCGACGCTCAGCTCACACAGGACCTCCTTTCTGAATGGAGCATCGAGGAGTTCAGGATCACCCGTGTGAAAACGCTCGGAGAAGGACTCGCACTTCTCAGCCGTGAGCGATTCGATGCTGTACTCTTGGACCTATCTTTGCCGGATGCGTTCGGCCTTCCCACGGTCAGGCAGGTTCATGCGACTAGTCCGACAATTCCCGTTGTCGTTTTGAGTGGTGTGAGCGATCAAAGTCTGGCTCTTCAAGCTGTTCAACAAGGAGCGCAGGATTACCTGGTCAAAGGGCAGGGGCATCCTGAGTTGCTTGCTCGTGCCGTCCGCTATGCGATTGAACGGAAACGTTCCGAAGAACATCTAACATACCTTGCGCAGTACGATCACTTAACCGGACTGGTGAATCGCACCCTCTTTCGCGATCGTTTAGTACAAGCGATGGCTCGAACCAAGCGCTTGCAGCAACCGATTGGCCTCATGCTGCTGGATCTCGACCGATTCAAAGCGGTGAATGATACCTTCGGCCATGACATGGGTGACGAATTGCTTAAAGCCGTCACTGAACGGCTTAAGGTCTGTGTGCGGGAAGTCGATACCGTGGCCCGGATGGGCGGGGACGAATTCACAATTATTCTTGAAGGGGCCTCGTCCGAGCAAAACATTCTTGCGGTGGCAACACGTATTACTGAATCGGTTGCTGCGCCGTTTGAGCTTAAGGGGCACCACATCTCCATCGGTGTCAGTATCGGAATTACAATCTATCCTCAAGACGATCATACCATTGACGAATTACTGAAGCACGCCGACACGGCCATGTATCGGGCTAAACAGCAGGGTGGCAGTGCGGTTCACCTCCACGAAGCCTCCAGAAATCACCCGGCCAATCTCCTCCCGTAGCACGAGACTGCGACCCACAGTGCCGATCAAGGCCAAGGAAGTCTTCCAGCTCCTCTCCGGGCCCGATCTCCACCCGCTACACGCGGATTCCCCTGGTTTATCACCGCCCGATGTCCCCTAACGGCTGGTCTGTCACGATCACGGTTCCGCGTGGATTGGGCGTAAGCATATTTGAGGTGTCGAGTGACTCCCGATCGGGAGTCGGGTGGCAGTCTGGAGTGAGCACGATTCCCCAGTGCTGATTGTTACAACACGTATTGTTGACGAGGAGCGCTTCTGCGTGATGAAAGAGGAGAATCCCGCTCAGCATATTCTCCCGGCACCGGTTCCTGACGAGCTCCGGATGGCTCCCAGGATCCCGTACCGCAATACCGAAATGGTGGTTATTCCAACAGACATTGTCGGCGATCCTCGGCTGTGCCCCGGCAAACACGAAAATCCCCGATTCGCGGTTGCCACAGACTTCGTTCTCGACAAATGTCGGCCGCGATTGTGGGCCATAAATCACCACGCCGGACAGAATTCCCTCCGTGGCACGGCACTGTGTCACAGCACAAGAGGAATCGAGCAGGTTCATCGCGGAATTCTGGTCGCTTCCGACGTATCGAAACGTGATGCCGGAGATGCGACCGCTTGGGACCTGCTGGAGATAGAGGGGCCCCCCACGACGGGAAAAGATCTGCACCTCGTCTCGACCGGCCCCCACCAAATGAATCGGTCGCCCCGTGATAAACACTTTGTCCTCATAGATCCCGGAACGAACAAAGACCTGGTCGTGCTCTCCTGCATCGAGTAGTGCCGCACTGGGTCGCGGGTACGAGTCGCCGTCCTTCGCGTCGACGATCAAGGTCTTTCCGCCGAGTGGATTCGGTGGAGGATCAGTCATCATGTCCAACTTCCTTCACCGCTCTTTTCTTGTTCATTTGGTTTGTTTGGTTTGTCTTGTGTATTTAGTTGAACCAGACCGACGAAATAAACGAAACAAACCAGATAGACCAGAGAAACCAGATGAACCAGACTGACCGAGTGGCATTATTTCGACCACAAGCAACCAAGTCAAGTTCTCCACAAACCGTTTACTGAAGCCACTTCGCTGAGTGTTGCCTCCATTCTGTCAAGAATGAGACTCCCGCACAAATCGTACAAATCTGTCGCTCAGGTGAGGGCAGTCACTCGGCATTTCCTGGCATCGAATGGGGCCAAGCTCGTGGATTCTCGTTGGTTTTAGCCACACAGAATAGTTGCATGGTGGCACGGCGATTGCGATATCACGAGAGGAAGGGTACCGAGACCTCGCTGAGCAGTACGGAGGCATTACGATGAAGCTGCTGATGATCGTGCTCCCAGGAATGATTGCGGTGCTGTTTTCTCTCAATCTCGCCGTCGCCGCCCCCTCCAACATGCAGGATTCGTCTCGACACCTCTACGATCGAGTGATGGAGGAGTTCAAGCATAGGGATTACGTGGCCGCGCTGGCTGGTTTTCGATTCTTTCTCGAACTCCACGGGAAATCCTCGCTAGCAGCCAACGCGCAATACTGGGTGGGAGAATGTCAGTACCGATTAGGGCGGTACAAGGAAGCCTTGAAATCCTTCTACAATGTTGTATCCTACTACCCACTCAGTCCGAAGGTTGCGGCCTCTACCTTGAAGATCGGGCAAACCTACACCAGGCTGAAGGATCACGATAAGGCTCATATGATGTACGAGCGAGTGGTCGATGAACATCCTGAAAGCGCTGAAGCAGAGTTGGCACGGAAAGCCCTCGACGCGGCGGCGATGCGCGATGAGGAACCGACCTCTCAACTGACCGGCAATAGTCCTCCCGAGTAGTTCCACCCCAAGACGGCAATACGCAGTGGCAGTCACTCGTCATCGCCGACGCCAAACAGCTGAGCCAGTTGAGGCACCGTATAGGAGGTATGGGGCTTCAAGGTGATCAACGTGATGCCGGCTGCCTGGAGGACAGACTGGATCTCCTGTCTCCGAATGACCTCGTGTGGCTGAAGGGGGAACCCTTCCTCAAGCAACACAACCTGCTCCGCAGCCTTCGTTCCTGGGTGGACCAACACAAAGTCGAGTTGCTTCAGCGCGATCTGTCTCAACACCTGCGACCGAGCCTTTCCTTCCGCCTCCACGCTGATAACAGACCAGAGCGGAACCCTCGCAAAGACAAAATAATGGTCTTCTACGGCCAATCGTATGAGATTGTAGAGTATGAGATCAGCGTCAGTCAGCAGAGGCTGGGGGCGCAGTGTGACGCCAGGAGGAAGGACAGCGGGCTCTGCTCTTCCTGGCGCAGAGGTTGACGAGACCCTCAGCCGCCAAACCAGGAAAGCCAGGAGCGCAATGGCAAGGCCAATGAATAGGTTCTCCATCGTGCAGCTATCGCCCGGGAAGGAATTCACGCCAGCGAGGCCCGTTCGGGACAATCGTGCCAAGGAGTACAGGATGGCTTGCGCCCGTCACAGACGGAATGTTGCCCCACTGTCCCGTCACGGTTTGATAGGCCAAGAGGGCAAAGGCCACCGCTTCAAACACCTTGCTGTCCCACCCCAGGGCCTCAAATGTGGTGACCGGAACCGGGGCGAAGACCGTCGCGAGATGGCTCATGATCGCACGGTTACGGACGCCACCGCCGCCCACCACCACTTCATCGATCTCACCGCTGATCCACCGTCGCGAAGTTCCCACCGCCTTCGCCGTCCACATACTGCAGGTCGCCAACAGATCCTCGATCGAGAGGCTGCGTTGCTGCTGAATCGCGATCAGTTCCTCGATGAGGTCAGGGCCGAATGCTTCCCGCCCGGTCGATTTGGGCGGCCTCTTGGACAGAAAGGGATGCGCGAGCAGCTTGCCCAACAGTCGTGAATCAACCTGCCCTTTCATGGCAAGTTTTCCATCACGATCCATCAACAACCGCCCGTTGGTCATACGCACCATAAGACTATCCAGCACCATATTGGCCGGTCCCGTATCGAATGCCTGCACCCCGCTGAGGTGCCCCCCTCTCGGCACATACGTCACGTTGCTAATGCCTCCGAGATTCACCACCAACCGTGCACGACGCGCATGCTTCAAGAGCAATGCATGTGCTGCCGGCGTCAGCGGAGCCCCTTGGCCTCCTGCGGCGATGTCACGGGAACGGAAATTGGCCACGGTGGTAATCCCCGTTCGTTCG
>JBGTMB010000132.1:0-13065 GCA_041743755.1 Nitrospiraceae bacterium
CCGGCGAGCGACCTGGAGCGCAACGCACTGGAGTCTCTTCGGAAAAATCCAGACCTGCCTGTCACCGGAATCGTGAGCAGCGGGCAGAAGCAATACTTTCAGGCGATCTATCCCGATCTCGCCGTCTCACAGGCCTGTGTCGACTGCCACAACGGGCACCTGCTCAGCCCAAAACGGGACTTTAAGCTCAATGATGTGATGGGCGGGATCGCGATTACGATTCCACTGGAATGAACATATCGAGAGAGCAGGGACACCCTCGTCGTTCGCAGACAGAGAACTTCTCGGCCTGCGAGATACGCTTCACGTTTCACGAACGACGGTTTTTCTGAATTAGGACAGAGTGGCTGGACGAGATGGTGTACCGGTTTCAGCTCCGTGATATTCCTCCCGGTAAATCTGGATCGTGGTCATCAACAAACTGACCAGAACCGGCCCGATAAAGAGTCCGATGATGCCGTAGAGTGCCAGTCCGCCGAGGACGCTGAATACGAGGAAGAGCACTGGGATCTGGACCGCTTGCCCGATCAGCCAGGGTCGAAGGAACTGATCGATCATCGACACGACGCCGATTCCCCAGCCCAGCATGACCAGCCCTTTCCACATCGGACCGACCGTGAGGAAGTACAGGACAACAGGCCCCCAAACCAATGCGGTCCCGCCAAAGGGGAGCGGCGCAAGAATCACTGTCACTGCCGTCAATACGACGGGAAACGGCACTCCGAGGACCCCATAGGCCAGCCCCGCGAATAGACCTTGAATAATCGCGGTCACGCCTATCCCCTTCACCACGGCACGAATAGTCTGATCCACGCGATCGACAATTCGCTGCTTATGGGACGTCTCCAGGGGAATCACTTCCTGGAGGGACGCCAACCATTGCTTCCCATCCTTGAAGAGAAAAAACAGGGCAAAGAGCATGAGAAAGAAATCGGTCACGAGCAGAAATGCATTCTTCAGCAGATCGCCGACCTGATCAAGAAAGAAACGACTGAGGAACGTCGCAGCCGAGAGAAGCCCCTGCTCCAAGGAATCCGGCGTCAATAATACCCTGTCATTGAACTGCTGAAGGAGCCCTCCGATAACCGGCCATGTGCGTAATTGCTCCGGCAGCCTTTGGAGTGCCCCGCTTGCGACCCACTCGCGAATGGCCTGTTCTGCAGTACTCGCTTCACGTGCCAGCAATACTCCCATCATTGAAATCGGAACCACCACGAGGGCCAATACTAGGAGGGTGAGACAGGAGGCTGACACAACCTCCCGGCCACGCAGGAACGAGGTGAACCGGACATGGAGTGGATAGGTGAGATGGGCAAGGAGCGCAGCCCAGAGGACGGGAAAGAGAAACGGCCGAAACATCAGAGCGATCTGGTACAGCAGCAACAGAAGGAGAGCAAAAAACACGGCAGTGAAGACCTGCGGCTTCGTCATGGGTCGGACACGAAAAGGAGAGTACCGGCAGACCTATCGCCGCGCGTCTCCGCTGGACTCTTTCTCGAGCACCACAACCTGCTTTGCTCGATGTGCGGAGAGATCACTGACACCACCCGGCAATTTGGGAAGCTCGTCGGACCAAGCAGCCACCCCCATATCCGTCGAACCCTGGAGCTTAGCGCCGTCTTCGATAATAAGGACCGGCGTCAAGACTTCTCCGATGAGCGTCGACGTCTTCAATAACTGGACTCGCTCCTTCGCCGTCACCTTCGCCTTGATGCGGCCGCTGCTGACGATGGTGCCCGCGATGATCGTTCCCTGCACTAACCCATCCTCCCCGATAATAACATGCCCCTTGGTCTGAATCTCGCCATCGAGGCGGCCATCGATCCGCACCGTCCCTTCGACATGAATCTCGCCCTTCAAGACAACCCCTTTAGCCAAGAGGGTAATGTTGTCGTCCCCGGCAAAGTTGCTACTCTTCATGCGTCATCCTCCCTTCACAGCCAATGATTGACGCCAGCTTACACCATTCATCCTACCAAGGCCTAGGAGAATCCAAATGTATGCCGCAGACGTTCCCATATCCCCTCGCCATGCACTTCACAGTAGACGCCGGGCTCTGTCCCTTCAATGAACACCTCCGAAACCTGCTCGGGACACTGAGACGTCGCCAACTGCCCGGTCTTCGGATCGATGGCGCGAACGACGACACCCGGCGGCGCCACAAACGCGGAAACCGTGGGTGGAATGATCCGGCTCGCGAGATCCATCCAAATGGGCAACGCCGCCTGCGATCCTGTAAGACGCAACGGTCGTTCATCGTCGAACCCCACCCACACCCCAATCACCACGTCAGGCGTGTAGCCGACAAACCATGCGTCACGATACCCATCGGTGGTGCCGGTTTTTCCGGCCACTGAACCTTGAAATCCCAGAACGTTGGCTTTTCTCGCCGTGCCTCGCTGGATGACGCCTTCAAGAATGGAGGTCAACACATAGGCCGCTTGAGGCGATGCGGCCTGTTGCCGATCCTGCACGCCATTCCACACCATGTCTCCTTGTCGATCCCTGATTGAGCGCACCGCCGTCGGCCTGACAGCAATCCCTCCGTTCGCAACGGCTCCATACGCCGAGGTGATCTCCAGCAACGACACGGACGAACTGCCCAAGGCCACTGATGAAAGATCGTCGCCGATAACGCTTGTGATGCCAAGACGATGCAGCAGCTGTACGATCGGCTTCGCCCCCAGCATCTTGGCTGCGCGTACCGCCGGCACATTGAACGACTGTTCCAACGCGCTCCGTACCGTCACGGGCCCATGAAATTGTTTATCGTAGTTCTGCGGGGACCACGAACCGGTCTCCGATTCAAAGGTGACCGGCTCGTCCGATAACAAACTCGCCGCGGTCAGCTGACCCACTTGACTCTCGCGGGCCGCTTCCAATGCAGCAAGATAGACGAAGGGTTTGAAGAGCGAACCCGGTTGCCGCCGTGCCTGAACCGCACGATTGAATTGACTCCGCCGGTAATCTCGGCCCCCCACCAACGCCAGCACAGATCCGGTCTTGGGATCGAGCACCACGACCGCCCCTTGTACGACCGATTCCACTGACGCGGTGAGGTGGGGATGCGCAGCCTCTAATTTGGCCAGTCCCTTCTCCAACGATTGAGCGGCCGCCTGCTGAATCATAGGATCGAGTGTGCTGTTGATCCGCAAGCCTTCCGGCAAATGAGCCACACCAGCCTCTTCCACCTCCCGAAGCACTGCATCGACGAAGTAGGGCGCATCGGTCAGGACATCCTCTGACGGAGTCACGCGCACCGGTTCATGCGTGGCACGTGTCCACGTTTCTTCCGTCAGAATGCCTGTCTCCCTTAGCCGCCGCAACACCACATCGCGCCGCTGCTTCGCCGACTCAGGATGTTTCGTCGGCGCATAACTATTGGGGCCCTTGACCAGGCCTGCGATCATCGCGACCTCTTCGACTGTTAATTCCTGAAGGGTCCTGCCGAAATAACGATGGGCGGCCTCGCTCACTCCATAGATCGAGACGAATCCCGCCTGCCCAAGATAGATTTCATTCAGATAGCTTTCGAGGATCTCCTGCTTCGTATACTTCACCTCCAAGACCATCGCGGCCAACGCCTCCTTGAATTTTCTCCCCATCGTCCGCTGCGGCGAATAAAACAAATTCTTCGCCAGTTGCTGGGTGATCGTACTGCCGCCCTGCACCACTCCGCCCTTGATGAAATTGGCCCAGAGCGCCCGCCCAACCGCAATCGGATCGATGCCGAAATGGGAATAGAATCGACGATCTTCGATGGTGAGGATGGCCTCGACGATCGATGGAGGAATCTGTGCCAACGGAACCCATTCGCGTACCTGGCGCGACTCGCCACGTACTCCGCTCAGGAGTTCCGGTTCCAAAAAAATAGGGAAGAGCGACGATCCATCGAGCGGAGAAAGCACATCCGTCACTCGTCCCTGATCCAGCGGCAACATGACCTTCGTCGCATCAACATGGCCCTCCGGCTGTGGGTGAAGATAGACCGTCAAGGCCTTATCAGTGACCTGATAGTCGCCGGGAGTCTGCACCGGAACGGTCACTCGCCGATAGCCCAGCCGCTGCAGCCGCTCAAGTAGCTGGCTGTGCACAATCGAGAGATTGGGTTGCAGCAGGAATGGCCCACTATACAGACGCAGTGGCGGGTGCTCATCGCTCTTGGGTAGGGCGAGAAATGTGGCCAGATACGCGCCATAGGCCACAACGATGAGGCCGAGCACGGCAAGAATGCCCGCTACGGCGACGCTCGAATATTTCACCCATCGGACAGGTCTATTCATCGCTCAAGAACCTCGACACAGCATAACCGAAAAACAGGCAAGTTCACCTGGATTAGTCTGGTTAGTCGGTTTAATCAAATACACGAGACAAACTAAACACACCAGAAGAACCAATTGGTTTTTACGCTTCATGCACTCCGATCTTCTGAGGCAGAAGCGAACCGGCGACCATCCCCATCGCTGCCATGAAAAAACCGACCAGTTGCGGGTGCCAGATCGAGCCGAAAGAGCCGAACAGTTCCAGCCCCGTCCAGGTTATCAGCCCAGCCGCAAGGGCGCACAAGGCTCCCTGCGTCGTCGCTCGAGACCAAAACAGTCCGGCACAGAGTGGAACGAATGCTGCTACCAACGTCACCTCGTAGGTACCCACAACCAGCTGGTAGATACTGGAACTGGAGATCAGAGCGATCGTCAAAACCAAGGCGGCAAAGACCACCACGACCAGCCGCATGACGCGAAGAAACTCTTGGTCACTGAGTTGAGGCAGCATCCCTTTAATCACATTTTCGCTCAGCATCACCGACGGCGCCAACAACGTCGCGCTGGCGCAGCTCATCACCGCCGAGAGCACGGCCCCGAAAAACAGGATCTGTGCGAAGACCGGTGTGTGGCGCAGAATCAAAGTCGGCAACACCAGCTGAGAATCCTGGTCGAGCAGCGTAGTGAACAGAGCCGGATCGATCAGCGTCGCCGCATAGGCCAAAAACATCGGGACAAAGCAGAAACAGAAGTAGAGTGTGCCGCCCAGCAGCGATCCACGGACAGCCGTGCGTTCGTCTTTCGCCGAGGTGATGCGTTGAAACACATCTTGTTGGGGAATCGACCCCAACATCATCGTGATCCAGGCTCCGATGAAGGGTACCCAAGCCGCGAACGTAGCCGGCGGAAATAAATCCAGCTTGCCGGCTTGGGCTGCATGGCTGATGACCACGTCTGCACCTCCGGCCAACCCACTCACCACGGAGGCAATATAGAGCAGCCCTCCCATGATCACAGAGATTTGGACAAAGTCCAGAATGGCGACGGAGAACATGCCGCCGAACGTCGTATAGACCAGGACGATCACTGCACCGATCACCATCCCGACCGGCTGACTCACGGCGCCCTCCGTGACCGTGTTCAGCACGAGTCCAAACACTTTGAACTGCGCAGCCACCCATCCGAGATAGGACATGGCAATACATACGGCACAGACAACCTCGACGACGCGGTTGTACCGCAGACGATAGAAGTCGCCGACGGTCAAGAGATTCATCCGGTAGAAACGGGGGGCAAAGAACAACCCAACCAGAATCAGGGCAAGGCTCGACCCAAAGGGATCGGCGACAACGCCGCGTAACCCTTCCTTCACAAATGTGGCTGAAATTCCGAGGACGGCTTCTGCGCCGAACCAGGTTGCAAAAACCGTTGCGATGACGATCGGGAGCGGTAAGCTTCGGCCGGCTACCGCAAAATCCTTCGCGGTATGGACTCGCCTGGCGGCAGCCAGTCCGATCCCCACCGAAAGGAGCAGATAGAGGATGACGAACCCAAGAATCATGCAGGCGGTTTCGACATAGGTGTGGGAGAATTCTAACGAGGCTTCGGCAAGGGCGCAACGACAGATGCAAAATGACGCCAATGGTACGGCTGAGTCGTCATCAGGCTTTTTGCTCTCTCAGTCGTAACTTTCCGGAATGCCGGCAGAATTTTTCAGCCTCCTGCTTGCACCCCTGTTCCTTTGAACGATTGCATGTTAGTCTAATATTCGTTGCTCGCAAGAGAGGAAACCTATGAGGGATCTTCCAATCTATCGGCTAGACTCTTCTCAGAAAAGAGCAGGGCTGTGGTCCCAGCTCTTCATCGGAGCGATAGGACTGGGAATAGTGTTGTCTGGACTACCGGCTCAGGCGGACGAGTCACAAACTCCGTGGGAATGTTCAAGTTATACCGGTGACGCCCACACTCGCTGTGTGGAGACCTTCGCGGAACGGCAGCGCGACCAGATCACGGCACTCCAAGGAAAGCTACAAGCACAACAAGAGACCCTCAACCTCTTAAAAGGTCAGCTCGACCGCCAGGCTTCCACGACTGCCGAGCTGCAACGTCAACTGGCACGACCGCCCGTCGTTGTGCAAACTTCCCCTCCCCTTTACACGTATCCCTCTGTAGGACTCAGCTTTTCCTTGGGTAGTCCCTGGATCTACGGATCTCCATTTTTTGATCGCCCATACATCTTCGGCCCACGCTACTATGGACCGCGCTACTGGGGCCACCGCTGGTAACCAAGCCGTCCTCGTCGTTCGTGAAGCGTGAAACGTCCGAGTCCAGAAACGAATGACGCTTCACGAGATACGCTTCACGGGTTTTGAGCACGACGTTGGCGGGTATTTTCAGCATCCTGTTAAGAATAATTGTCTTGAGCCAGACCGCAATATCGCATACCCTACACCGGTCTAACGCTTTATGATCTCACATCCATCTCCGTGACACATAAAAGAAAGGGAACCTCATGCGCGTTTTTGTCTCCTGTTTGATCACCCTGCTCTGCCTTGGGACCACTGCGGCATTCGCGACGGCCCAGGAGCCCACAACCGATGAACAAAAAACCCTGTACGCCTTGGGATTGGCTATCAGCCAATCGCTCGGAACGTTTAGCCTGAACGAGTCCGAACTCGAACTTGTAAAATCCGGCATTGCCGATGGGGTCTTCAAAAAGACCCCCAAGGTAGACCTCCAGACATTCGGCCCGAAGATTCAACAGCTGCAACAGGCTCGCGCCTCGGTCGTTGCAGATGCGGAAAAGAAGGCGGGGGCCGCATTCCTCACGAAAGCCGCAGCAGAATCCGGCGCCAAAAAAACCGAGTCCGGCGCAATCCTTACGACCATCAAAGAAGGGAAGGGCGCGACCCCGAAAGTCACGGATACCGTGAAGGTGCACTACCACGGAACTCTGACCGACGGGACAGTGTTCGACAGTTCCGTCAAGCGGGGCGAGCCGGCCACGTTTGGATTGAATCAAGTGATCAAATGTTGGACGGAAGGGGTCCAGCAGATGAAAGTCGGCAGCAAAAGTAAGTTAGTCTGCCCATCAGCTATCGCCTATGGGGACAAAGGCGCGCCCCCTATGATCAAGCCCGGTGCGACGTTAGTGTTTGAAGTCGAACTCCTTGAAATCGTGACCAAGGAAGCCCCCCACTGAAGTCTTCACGAGGCCGAGCGGGAACATATCCCGCTCGGCCTCGTGCCCCTTTCCGCGCACATCAAGCAACCACATTCTGCCGTCTTCTCTCTTAAGGGCGAGCGAGGCAGCCTTCGCTTCCCCGGACTGACAAATTTGTCTTGATCCCCATGCACAACATCGCATAACGTATTGGGCTTCAGGTCTTGCAATATCGAGTCGGGCGCAGTCACACACAAAGAAAGGACAGCTCATGCGTTTCGTTGTCTCCTGTTTAGTAACCCTACTCAGCCTTGGGACCACTGCATCATTCGCGGCAGCCCAAGAGCCCACGACCGATGAACAAAAAACCCTCTATGCGTTAGGACTCGCCGTCAACCAGTCGCTCAGCAACTTCGGCCTAAGCGAGCCTGAATTTGAGATTGTGAAGTCCGGCATCACCGACGGGTTTTTCAAACGGCCTGCCAAAGTGGACCTTCAAGCCTTTCGCGCGAAGATTTCACAACTGCAAGAGGCTCGCGCAGCGGTCGTCGCAGAAGTGGAGAAAAAGGCGGGAGCCGCATTCCTCGCGAAAGTCGCAGCAGAACCCGGCGCCAAGAAAACCGAGTCCGGCGCGATCCTCAAGACCATCAAGGAAGGGAATGGGGCCACCCCGAAAATCACAGATATGGTAAAGGTACAGTATCAAGGAGCTCTGATCGATGGAACCGTGTTCGACAATACCACCAAGCCAGGCGAACCTGCCGCGCTGAGAGTGAATGAAATGAGTAAGTGTTGGGTAGAAGGGATCCAGCAAATAAAAGTCGGCGGCAAGAGCAAGTTGGTCTGCCCGTCGAATCTTGCCTTTCGCGACAAAGGCATGCCTCCCCTCATCAAGCCCGGCGCAACGTTGGTGTTCGAGATCGAACTTCTCGAAATCATCGCTGCCAAGTAGATCGCACTGTGGTCTCCACGCCGTCGAGCGGGACATTCTCCCGCTCGACGGCGCACCCAACACGGCACCTGCCTAGCAACCTTTAGGCATCTGATTGATCCTTCAAAGCTTGCGCGTTATGTCTCTAGGGATGGGGGCTGATGGATCTTCCACTGCGCGGGTCCATTCGTACCTCTTTTCCAGCTCAATACTCAGCCAAGCAAGGACATGAGGAGCTTTCGACTGCGGCCCTCGAGTGAGGCCCTTCTGAGTTTTCAATCTCTTTAGAGGGAACAGGCAAACCGTCCTTCACTGCGCGTATCCTCCCAATCCCCTATTTCTATTTGAGGGTGGCCTAGTCGATCCTCGAATGCGCGCGTCGAACGAGCACCTTCCGAGCGTGCGCGTTCCGCGAGCAGGAGGACGACCAGGCTACCCTCCCCTCCCCTCTTGCAGTTCTCCGGCCCACCCCGTACACTAATAATTTCACGATCCAGCCTGGCTTGAACAGTCCTGCCTGATCGTTTATCAACTGATCACTCTTTTCGTCATTCATTCGGTAGAGCTATGCCACCTACAATTCTGTTGAGTTGCGAGTCCATCAGCAAAAGCTACGGGGTAAAACCGCTGTTTACCGATCTATCGATCGGGTTGGCCGAAGGCGATCATGTTGGATTGGTCGGACCTAACGGCTCTGGTAAATCGACCTTGCTGAAGATCATGGCAGGGCTCGAAGAACCGGATGAGGGCACTCGATCCATGCGCCGACAACTCCGCATCGGCTACGTGCCGCAAGACCCGTCATTTGACGGAACGCATACGATCGAGGACGTGCTCGCGCAGGTCTTGATCGACGAAGGTCATGACCCCCACGACCATAGTGGTCGCACGTCCGCGGCGCTCAGTCTCGGAGAGTTTCCCGCAACCGACCAATCCACCGCCACGCTCTCCGGAGGATGGAAAAAACGCCTGGCCATTGTCCGCTCGCTGATGCTGGAGCCGGACGTCCTCCTGATGGACGAACCGACCAACCATTTAGATGTCGAAGGCATCATGTGGCTGGAACGATTGTTACGCGCCGAAGCCCGAGCCTTTCTCGTCGTCAGCCACGATCGGCGTTTTCTGGAAGCCGTGACATCGCGGATGATCGAGCTGAATCGCAGCTATCCCACCGGGGTGTTCGAAGCCAAGGGCAACTACAGCGACTTTCTGGAACAACGGGACGCTGCGCTGCACGCGCAAGCCAACTATGAGGCGTCATTGGCCAACCGTGTCCGCCGCGAAGTAGAGTGGCTCAGGCGTGGCCCCAAAGCCCGCACGACAAAGGCCAAATCGAGGATCGACTCGGCCGGCCGCCTGATCGAGGAATTAAACAGCGCCGACGCCAGGAAAGACCAAGGCACGGCCGGCATCAACTTCACCGCATCGGGACGCAGGTCGAAACAGTTGGTCGAGGCCGTGCAACTCTGCAAATCGCTCGGCGGGCGACCGATCGTCACGAACCTCGACCTGCTGCTCGGACCGGGGCAGCGGATCGGGCTGCTGGGTCCAAACGGAAGCGGCAAGAGCACACTTCTAAAATTGGTGGCGGGCACACTCAAGCCGGACGCAGGCACCATCACCCGCGCAGACAAACTGCGTGTAGTCACGTTCGAACAGCACCGTGAATCGCTAGACCAATCCTCTTCGCTCCGTCGATCCCTCGCGCCGCACGGCGATTCGGTCGTCTATCAAGACCGTTCAGTACATCTCGTTTCCTGGGCAAAACGGTTCCTTTTCCGGCCTGAGCAGTTGGATCTCCCAGTCTCCCGCCTCTCGGGAGGCGAACAGGCGCGGCTCCTTATCGCGCGGCTGATGCTGCAACCGGCCGACCTCTTGATCCTCGACGAGCCGACGAACGACTTGGACATTCCGACGCTCGATGTATTGGAAGACAGTCTGGTGGAATTCCCCGGCGCACTGATGCTGGTTACTCATGATCGATGGCTCTTAGACCGTGTATCCACGGTGTTGCTCGCACTGGACGGCACAGGCCAAACCGAATGGTTTGCCGACTATGCGCAATGGGAATCCACACAAGAGCGAAACGCGTTAGAACAGGCTCGCACCTCGACATCACGCCCCTCCAAGGCATCCCGGGCTGAGTCGGAATCGACTCCGAAGACAAAACGGACAGGTCTGTCCTATCGTGAGCAAAAAGAGTGGGCAAAGATGGAGCAGAGAATCCTCCAGGCCGAGGAGGCCATCGCCGCCTGTCAAGCCGCCGTGGAAGATCCTGCCATCGTCTCCAACGCAGCCGCGCTACAAGAACGATCCGACGCGCTGGATGCAGCTCGCACAGCCGCGGAACGGCTCTATACCCGCTGGACCGAACTCGAGGGGAAACAGACACAGTCGGCCGGACAGCCTCAGACCTAGCAGTGAAGGTTGCTTGACTATCTGGCTTGTTCAATCTCAGCTTTCACCTAATCCTCAACCATCCAATTAAGCGCGGCGAACAATTTCAGATCCTGCGAACAGAAAATCCTGTTTCTTTGCAGGCTCCAGGAAAATCTGTACAATACGCCCATGCGTCTCTCGATCTCGCTCTATACACTGTCGATCCTCACGTTCGCACTCATCGTATCCGGCTGTGAGACGACCGATCGAGCCCTGACGGCAGCTGGACGAGTCGCCAGGGGCCACACCGGACAGGCCATCATTGATCTCGCTGCGGGAAAAGATCCGGCACAGATCGCCAAGAGGCGACTGGACCAATACGCGCGCGACCCCGAAGCGATCCTTAGAGATCTGCGCGAGGCGAAGAAAGACTTTGAATCCATCCTCGCCGTCCTCGGGGTGAATGTCGGAAAAACCTGGGGGAAGAAGGAAGTTCAACTGCCCGAAGCCAAGAAATATGTGAAGTACACGCAAAACTACAAGAGCCGGGCCATCGTCGACTTCGATTCAGGCGAGATCCTGGTCGAGACACTGGACGATCAAGATCCTAAACGAAGTCTCAAGAATGCCGTCGTCACCACGCTTCTGACTCCGCAAGATCCCCGATCGGTCGATTTATTTTCCGACAAGGAGATCGTCCTCACGAATGACAAGGAGCCCTACCTCCTCGGTCTTGTCCTCGATGAGCAAAATAAACCGATACGCACACCGGCAGAAGCCGAACCATTCGCCGCGTATCTCATGGAAAAGAAATCGGGCACGCGGACCGTCGACCAAGAAGGAACCAAGAAGACGGTTCAGTACGTCACCATGGGGATGGTGTCCAATCTCCCGATGAAGCAGGCGGAGAAATATCGAACGCTGGTTCACCAATTTGCACAGCAATATAACATCAGCCCCAGCCTGGTCTTCGCGGTCATCCGCACAGAGAGCAACTTCAACCCCTATGCCGTCAGCTCAGCCCCCGCCTATGGACTCATGCAACTGGTCCCCACCAGCGGAGGCCGTGAAGCCTACCGAAAAGCGAAAGGCCAAGACGTGGCCCCCTCGCGAGATTATCTCTTCGATCCGGCCAACAATGTCGAGTTGGGAACCGCCTATTTGAATGTGTTGATGTTTAAGCAGCTGGAAGCCGTGGACCACAATGTGTCACGCGAATACTGTGTGATTGCCGCCTACAATACCGGCCCGAGCAACGTGTTCCGCACCTTTTCGCGAGACCGCACCACGGCGGTCAATCAGATCAACAGCCTCCAACCGGCCGGCGTCTACGATCAATTGCGGAAAAGCCTCCCCTACGAAGAGACCCGCCACTACTTGGAAAAAGTGACCGGCTACCGCAAGTCGTTCGTGAGCTCGTCGGAAAGTTCCAACCAATAAGGGCCAGCAGGGTTGCTGACAGTCGTGTGTCCCTCGTCGTTCACCCGCAAACACTGAGCTTGCGAGACACTCTTCACGACCGACGGTGTTTTGAGATACTGTGTCACAGATGGCGAGCATGCCGCTCAGACTGTTTCCATAATCATCAGGCAGGAGCAACTCGTCAGTAACGTTGTGGCTCATCGCCTTCCGGCTGACAAGCGCGGACGAGCGGCTTCCGAGTCGGAACGAGATTGATGCTATTGGCTATCAACCAAGCCGACAAGGCCGTCGGTATCTGATCCAGTTGACCTCGCAAAACCTCTGAGTCTGGAGGCCCCTCGTCCTCCATATTCTGCAAGAGTTGTTTCACCTCGTCGATGTGACGGTCCAGCATTTCATGGATTGGAGCCGGTCCCTCAGAGGATGCCATCTTGTTCAGGAACCGCGTGACAGCGATAATCTGCGCAGGTGAAAAGGGCGGCGGCTCTTTGGAGACATCGGACCTGGTACCATCCTGAGGCATCCCATTCCCTAATTCCTCCTGAGAGTACGCAGGGTGGGCAGCAGTTTTCGACTCAACGATTTCTACGCTTAGGGGCCGTGACCCGTCTGACTGCAGGAGTCGATCTTCTGTCGGAATCGTCTCTTTTTGCAATGATACGCTACCACCCACCAACCAAGCTGGCGTCTGGTTCACGTTCGTCACATTGATCGTAAAGCTCTCGTTGTAGGTCAGCCCGCCGCGGTCCGTCACCCGCACCGTCACGCTATGGCTCCGGGCACTCTCATAATTGAGCAAGCTGCCGTTCGCCACCGTGAGCACGCCCGTGCTCGCATTAATGGCAAACCGCCCGCCCGCCGTGTTGGTCAAACTGTACGTCTTGGTATCCCCCGCATCCACGTCGGTG
>JBGTMB010000133.1:0-4367 GCA_041743755.1 Nitrospiraceae bacterium
TCAATTTCTTGCCAACCGGACGGCCCACTCCGCTTCCGCCGATGAGTCGAATGGGGCGGTCGCAGTGATGAAAGGTCTGGTGCGCACATGGCTTGAACAACAGCGTGCGGCAAGTACATCGGCCCCCATGCGGGCTGTGGATGCCGCCAAAAGTCAGGACCGAGCCGTCCCCACGCTTCGGCGAGAAATTCGCACTCGCGATAAGCAGATTGCAGAATTGACAGAACAGCTCAGTACTCTGAAGCAGATCGATCTGGAGGCGCATAGACCCAACAAGTTAAGTCTGCCGAAAACTCTCTCTAAATAATCACTCATCGAGGCTCGGGCGAAGAAGAAATGGTCCATAGACCATAGCGAACAGCAGATAAGCCCCACTCCAACTCCCTGCCGCCACACCCAATACGAGATTGGTCGAGAGACCTGTCATTGGCCCGAATACCCTCAGTACTGCACCCAGATTGACCAGCATATAGATGAGGACTGTCAACGGACCCGCGTGCCGAGGCCGCCCCGTATGGCCCAGGCTGGCACGGGTCATCACCGCCAAAGTCATCGCCCCCACTGCGCCCGTGGTAAACGCATGCACGGCATCTTCTTGCGGCAGACCGATTCCAAGAATTGAGCCTCCCAGTATGAGTAGCGACAATGCAAACCAGCCGTATCCGAAGTGCAGGATCAACACCAATGGCTCACGCCATGTGGTCCAGCCGTACCAGCGTGCCAGACGACCCAGGTTGGCTAACCCGGCCGCCACAAATATCCACCCAGTCGCTATTGAGTGCGGTTGAACAATCCACAAAGCCACGGCGAATCCTACGAGCGCGATCGACACCGCGTCGTAGCGCGAAAAGGATGCAGGCTGTTCCGTCCGGCCGGCGTTCGTCAGGAGTTCGCCGGTAAAGGTGGGGATGAGGCGTCCACCGATCAGCGTCAGCAACATCATAACCATCGCGAGCGCCATGCGTTCAGGATGATCTGTTTCCACCCCGCTCAGGGTGAGCACATGGAACAGGATATTGGCGCCGGCGAGCAGACTGACCAGCACCCCCATAGGCGCGCGATCCCAGCTTTTTGATAGAACAATTTCGCGCCAGACGAGCCCTGCTACCGTGACAAGAAACCCCGCGTCGATAATCGCGGACACGAGGGGCGTGAACCATGGAACGGCGATCAGCACCCGCCCCGCCAGCCAGAGGATAGAGAGCGATATCAACTCATGTCCTCGAATCGGCGGGCGATCGGTCCAGTTGGGAATGGCCGTGAGCAGAAACCCTGTGATCACGGCGGGGAGAAAGCCGAAGACCATCTCATGCACATGCCAGTCCCGCGCCGGATAGAGAAAAGTCGAATGGCCGACCTCGGCAAGCACCAGAATCCAGACAGGGATTGCCACACCGGCGAACAGCGCGGCACCAAGAAAAAATGGTCTGAACCCGTAGGAAAAGAACGCAGGTCCTTGATAGCTGGGAATTTCAGGTGCCTGGTCAGCCATATGTCCGAAACCTGGCGGTGCTAAATGTGTCTTCCCTCAAGAAGGGGAGGCTCACCGGTGCGATGGACTCACCCGATGAAATTCGTGCCAAGCTACGTGCTGCTAGCAGCTCTGTCAACAGATGGTTGGTCACACAGTATGTTGACGACTGAGCTGCCATCTCATCTGACCTTCCTTATTTTAGATTCAGCCCTCATAGCGATGATCAGCGTATTCCCCTTCATGTATAATGGGGTGACGCAACGACTATAAACAATCCGGGTGGGGCCGTGAGATGGGCCACAATGCACTGGAACTGTACACTGAGGTAAAAGCCGTCACCGTTCAGCTGTGAACGATCACGGGAGATCAAAAGGATGGCGGAAAGAGTACAGACTCTACAATGTTGGAGTGCAAGACCAGAAGCCATATCTGATATATTTAGGAAGAAACCTCCGGTGGTAGGGTAGCTGGTCCATCGTTATGGTGGTGTGAAACGCGATGAGCACTGACCTCTACACGAAAGCGGTCTCGACAACCTCCAGGTTACGGCTTCTGGTTCTTTCGGAAGTTGACGACTGGGATTTTGGCCGGCAAGTGAAAGCCAGCGGGCATGAGATTGTCGCCTGGGCTCGTCCTGTCTGGAAACGAAATCCAAAGGGTTATGGTCTTGGTTATACGATCAGGAGTTTCATCAGAGCGATGTTGTGCCGATCCAAACCGATACGGTCGATGACACCCCGGTTCGATGCCTGGAGATGGCTCGATAAGGAAAAGATCCAGCGCATCACGTCCCCCAACGTGAACTCTCCGACATTTGTTGACTATGTGAAGTGCTTGAACATCGACCTGATCGTGGTCTTTTTCTTCCCTCAGATCTTAAAGCCGGCCCTGCTCCAAACACCCCGTTTAGGAGTCTTAAACTGTCACCCTTCGCTGCTCCCTCGTTATGGGGGACCACATCCGGCGTTTTGGATGATCAAGAACGGGGAATCGGTGGCAGGGGTGACCGTTCATGTCATGACGGAAAAAATCGATGCGGGGGATATTGTCGGCCAACAAGAACTGATCGTCGGGGAGAATGAGAATGCCGGGCAACTTACACAGCGACAACATCATGCCGCAGCGGCGCTCTTGACGGAAGCCGTCAACGCCATGGCGCAAGGAACCGTCAACCCCAAGCCGCAAAATATCGCGGAACGCACGTATTTTGGAAAGAAGAAAGCCGCCGACACCGTGCTTGATTGGAGTGGGTCTGCGAAACACATTGCCAATCTCTGGCGCGCGATACAACCCTATGAACCTCTCGTCGCTTGTCTCAATGGGACCACCATCAAGATTTACGATGCGCAACCTCAAGAGGGGCCTCCGTCAGGGAGAGTGCCGGGAGAAATCATGGCCAAGCATTCGGGGAGTCTGGTCGTCCAAACTGGCGACGGGTATCTCGAGATACGGTCCTATGAAATCGTCCCGTTTCACGGGTGGCTCAATCATATCCTTCAAGGGTTCATGCTGCCCGTCGGCAGCCGTTTCGATCCGGTTCCGTCGGCCATGGGGCT
Organism: Nitrospiraceae bacterium; assembly: GCA_041743755.1. Taxonomy (GTDB): domain Bacteria; phylum Nitrospirota; class Nitrospiria; order Nitrospirales; family Nitrospiraceae; genus Palsa-1315. Next base: position 3,031 of record JBGTMB010000133.1, read on the forward strand.
CACCTCTAAAGCCGCCTCATGAGCATAGGATCCCGACTCTACAGAATGACTCGCCGATTTTCGGGTATGCGTAATTCCGAACAGGCATTGAGAGTTGTGATCGTTCTGCTCTTGGCCATCACCGTGAATGCCACGTCGGCGATCTCGGTGTTGTGTGCTGAAGAGACGCCTCGTATCCCGATGCAATTCACACAGCTGAACCAGACGCCCAAAAAAAAACCATTCTTCGAGGGTGCACAAATGGTACGCCCGTCGCCGAAGGAGCGAGAGGCGGTCCATCAAATGCTGGGGCTCAAGCCACGTCCAAAGACGCTGAAGGCAGCGGATATGAAATTCCTGCAGGGTCTGCGCGACAAGGCATCATGGTTTGTGCTCGATCAACGAATGGTGCATGAAATATGGTCGGAGGTACATGGCAAGGAGTGGGATGATGCACGATAGCAGAGTGAGGGGTGGCCTGACTGGTCCCCCGTGCTCACGGAACCCCCACGATGAAGCAGTGGTCGTTCGACGTGCGCAGTTGGGGACCAAGCCAGGCTACCCCTTGAAAGAAGGTAACGAGCGAGCTTGGAAGGATCATCTTTAGTCGGTCGTTGCAGCCTTGCCTGAGACAAGGCGTGTCCTTGGGTAGACTGAGTTCGAGTCTAAGAGAGAACTCAGCTCTGTTCTATGAATGCATTTTTGTCAGGTTCGAGTCCTGCTCGGATCCCCGAACCCAACGAACATGGGGCAATGGAGGTGTCTGATGCGGATTCCATACGCAAAGAAAGTGCTGATTACGAACCGCTATCTGCGATGTCGGATCGGACGTACGGGCTTTACGGGAGGAGCTTGATGGGACTACCGACAATCCAGCTCAACGCTGTGCCCACAGCCTGAAAAAGCACCTTGGCCGCTGCTTGATCAAGCGCAGCGGTCATTGCGATGCTGGTCAGGGTTCCCAACGCCCAGTTGATCCAATCCTTTCTACCGAAGCGATCGGCAGCAGCTGCCATTTCGATCAGCTTTCCCGTTATAAAGTCCACCTGCTGCGCGGACAATCCTGCATGCGTAGCGATCTCACGCCGGACCTCTTCGAGGCTAGCCGAAAGCCTCTGTCGCTCAGCAGCCGTGAACGGCGCATTCTCTGCGTCTTGGTCGACGTATCCCGCAGACAGCCCTGGGCGAGGCGCGATCTCGGTCAGCAAGAGTTTCGTGAAAGGGTTACTGGCGTAGAGCAGGCGAACCTCGAACATACCGATCGGCGTTTCAAAGAGGGTCGCCCCCCCGATACGCAGGGACACTTCAGAGTTTGGCATTCCAGGTCTTCCGACGACAATCCGAGCATCGTTTCGGTC
>JBGTMB010000134.1:0-3826 GCA_041743755.1 Nitrospiraceae bacterium
AATTTCGCCATGCCCTTATCCGCGCTCACCTTCGTCAACGCCGCGGTCAACGTCGTCTTCCCGTGATCCACGTGCCCGATCGTCCCGATATTCACGTGCGGCTTCCGCCGCTCATATTTCGCCTTCGCCATGCCTCGCTCCCTTCCGTCCTCACTGAAGAATCAATTCGACTACTCACCCCGATACTTGGCAATGATGGCTTCTGAAATTTGCCTGGGCACCGGATCATACCGGTCGAATTCCATACTATAGGTGGCGCGGCCCTGTGTTCGAGACCGAAGATCGGTCGCATACCCGAACATTTCGCTGAGCGGAACCGACGCATCGATGATTTGTGCAGCCGCCCGCGCCTTCATTCCCTGAATCTTGCCACGCCGACCGTTCAGATTGCCGATCACATCGCCCATAAAATCCTGAGGTACCACAACCTCCACCTTCATAATCGGCTCAAGCAACACAGGATCGGCTCGCTTACAGGCATCGATAAATGCCATTGAGCCGGCGATTTTAAATGCCATTTCATTCGAGTCGACATCATGAAAGGACCCATCGATGACCGTAACTTTCACATCGCGAAGCGGATACCCAGCGATAACACCGGAATCAAGCCGCTCCTTGACACCCTTTTCTATCGCCGGAATGAATTCTCTTGGAATAGAGCCACCAACGGTTTTATTGATGAAATCCAATCCTTTGCCCGACTCGGCAGGCTCGACCGTCAACACGACGTGTCCATACTGGCCACGGCCACCGGTCTGTTTAATGTACTTCGCCTCAGCTTCAGCTTTCTTGCGAATCGTTTCACGAAAGGCCACCTCCGGCTTTCCGACATTGGCCTCTACCTTGAATTCACGCAGCATGCGATCGACGATGATTTCCAGATGCAGCTCCCCCATCCCAGCAATGATGGTCTGCGCAGTCTCTTCATCCGTTTTCACACGGAACGATGGATCTTCCTGCGCTAACTTCTGCAACGCGAACCCCATCTTCTCTTGATCTTGCTTGGTTTTTGGTTCAATCGCCATTGCGATGACCGGCTCAGGAAACTTCATCACCTCGAGCAAAACCGGCTGCTTTTCATCTGCTAGCGTGTCTCCAGTCGTTGCCCCTTTAAGACCGACGGCCGCAACAATGTCTCCTGCATAGGCTACATCAATATCTTCCCGCTTGTTTGCATGCATCTTCAGGAGGCGTCCGACGCGATCCCTCGTCCCCTTCGTCACATTCGAGACGGACGTTCCCGTCTTCAGAGTGCCCGAATAGACCCGCAAAAAAGTGAGCTGACCTGCAAACGGGTCTGTCATAATCTTGAAGGCTAAGGCTGCGAACGGCTCACTGTCTGACGGACGTCTCTTCACTTCCTGCTCGGTATTCGGATCGATCCCAATCACCGACTCGACATCCAGCGGGGATGGAAGGAAGTCCACAACCCCGTCCAATAGTTGCTGTACACCCTTGTTCTTGAATGCCGATCCACACAGAATAGGAGTCATCTTCATCGAAATCACGCCGGCACGAATGGCGCGCCGGATCTCTTCTTCTGTTAAAGCCAGACCATTGACATACTTGTCCATTGTCTGCTCGTCGAACTCAGCGACCGCATCCAGCATTTTCCCACGGTATTCATTAGCTCGGTCCACTAGATCCGCAGGAATCTCTCGGACGATGTACTTGGCGCCAAGCGTCTCGTCGTCATACACATACGCTTTCATAGTCACAAGATCGATCGATCCCTTGAACTCAGATTCCCGGCCGATCGGGATCTGAATCGGAACCGGATTAGCTCCTAATCGATCAATCATGGTCTGGACGCTGGCATAAAAATCCGCACCGATTCGGTCCATTTTGTTCATGAACGCGATCCTCGGCACACTATACTTATCTGCCTGCCGCCATACCGTCTCAGATTGCGGCTCAACCCCCTGCACGGAGTCGAACACCGCCACTGCCCCATCAAGCACCCGAAGAGACCGCTCGACTTCAATCGTAAAATCGACATGCCCCGGAGTATCAATGATATTGATGCGATGGTCTCGCCAGAAACAGGTTGTCGCAGCCGCGGTAATTGTAATACCACGCTCCCGTTCCTGCTCCATCCAATCCATTGTTGCCGCACCTTCATGAACCTCACCCATCTTGTGTGAGATCCCAGTGTAGAAAAGGATGCGCTCAGTCGTTGTCGTCTTCCCGGCATCAATGTGAGCCATGATGCCGATGTTCCGAGTTTGCTCTAGCGGTGATTGACGCGCCACGTACTTCCCCTAAAAATATAGATGCTGCAACCAGGGCCAGTGAGATACTGCGACACACATACCCGCGTCAGCGGATCGCAGCACAGCCCAGCTGCAGCACAGAATGACGCTACCAGCGATAGTGGGCGAACGCCTTATTGGCCTCCGCCATCCGATGCACGTCTTCCCGCTTCTTAACTGCCGCCCCCGTATTATTTGACGCGTCAAGCAGCTCAGCCGCGAGTTTCTCTCGCATGCTCTTACCACCGCGAGTCCGCGAATATTCTGCTAACCATCGAAGCGCCAGCGACATGCGGCGCGCCGGACGAATTTCTACCGGCACCTGATACGATGCACCACCCACTCGACGGGACTTGACCTCAACAACCGGCTTCACATTATCAATTGCCGACCGAAATACTTTCAGTGGATCATTGCCGGTCTTCTCTTGAATCACATCAAAAGCTCCGTAGCAAATGCGCTCAGCCGTACTCTTTTTGCCACCCGACATCAAAATATTCAAAAACTTCCCGACAAGCTTATCGCGATATCGCACATCGGGGAGCGGGTCGCGATGATCTAAAAATCTAGTCCTTGGCATGTGTCATTCACTCTCTCGTTACCAACGGTGATCTGCACTTACTTAGGGCGCTTCGCTCCATACTTCGAACGACTTTGTTTTCGATCCGCCACACCGACGGCATCAAGAGCTCCTCTGACGATGTGATAGCGCACCCCCGGCAAGTCCTTTACACGACCGCCGCGCACAAGCACAATGGAGTGCTCCTGGAGGTTGTGCCCGACACCCGGGATGTAGGTTGTAACTTCCATCCCGTTCGTCAACCGAACGCGTGCGACTTTACGCAACGCCGAGTTCGGCTTTTTCGGCGTTGAGGTATAGACACGAAGACACACCCCGCGCTTTTGCGGGCAAGACTTAAGCGCAGGGCTTTTCGTTTTCGCATGCGCTAACTTGCGGCCTTTTCTGACTAACTGATTAATTGTCGGCATTAGTACATCACTCTCATCTTCTGCACAGTTTAACTATTTTACTCATTCGTTCAAGTGCAAAGCCGGCCGATTGTAATGAGCATTGATCGCGGTGTCAAGTCTTCTTCATCCCTAAATGCATAATATCAGTGGGTAGGCTCCCCTGATCCTGTCGCCACACCTTCATGTGTGAACGCTGGAGCATCACTTTGACTCACAATCACCGGATCAGGCTTAGGACTAATGACAAATGTGTCCCGATATTCTTCGAACCCGGTTCCAGCTGGAATCAAACGACCGACGATGACGTTTTCTTTCAGACCTAATAGATTATCAACACGCCCGTTGATGGCAGCCTCAGTCAACACGCGGGTCGTCTCCTGGAATGATGCCGCTGAAATAAAGCTATCGGTGGTCAATGCTGCCTTGGTAATACCCAACAATACCGGCTTCCCAAGACCCGGCTGCCCACCCTTCGCCAACACTCGCCCATTCTCTTCGTCAAATACCATCTTACTGACCTGACTCCCGGGCAAGAATTCCGTATCGCCAGGATCTTCAATCCTGACCTTACGCAACATCTGACGCACAATGATCTCAATGTG
>JBGTMB010000135.1:0-3658 GCA_041743755.1 Nitrospiraceae bacterium
AGTAGCTTAAACCACTCGGAAATCTGTCCAAGGATCGGGGAGTAGCTCAGCTCATCACCCGCCTAGTCCCGGAAGAGTTCCCCTGGCCATAAGCCGCGTTCCACCAAACTCGTGCAAACATCGGTCAATAGTCTTCCTGCGGCCAAGCTCGCTCGCGGCCGAGTCGCATCGTCACGAGATGCGAGGTGCAGAGTCCATCCAAGTTCCGGTCGCGTGATTTCCAACGCGCGGATAAGGCCTTCATCGATGTCTCGCCTGAAGAGGAAAATCGGCATGAGGGTACAGTAACCCAAGCGCACCAGGCTCATGATCCCGGGCAATGAATCCACATCAGCCATAACGCTCAGGGAATGGCCCTCAGAGTGACAAACGGCGTCGACGTGTCGGCGGATGGAATGATGGTCACTTGGCATGACCAATCTCAATCGCGTGACCTCCTCGAGGCGCACGGAGTTGCGGCCGGAAAGATGGTGGTCGGCAGGCACGATAAGATGGATCTTTTCTCGCAGGATTGGCTGGCTTCGAAAGCCTGTCATCGGCTGGACATCGAAAAGTACCGCCAGATCCAGGCGCCCCAGATGAAGCATATCGGCCAGAACCCCGCTCATCGCTTCCACGACGTTCAGCTTGATCAGTGGAAACCTCGCGGTCAGCTCAGGGAAATATTCCGGGACCAGACCGCCCGCCACGGTGGTCGGCAAGCCAAGCCTCACGGATCCCATTGGAGCCTCGGCAAAGTTATGGACCACCGAATTGATTTCGGCTACCTCGCGGAAGATCGCATAGGCCTTCTGCAGGACAAATTTTCCCTCTTCTGAAAGCCTCGCTCCTCGCGAATGCCGGTCGATCAAGCTGACTTTCAGATCAATTTCCAGGCGCTTGATTGCTGCGCTCAAAGCCGGCTGCGTCACATTTAATTCTCGTGAAGCCGCTGAAAAACTGCCACATTCGGCGATCGCAGCAAGGCTTTTCAGGTCGCGAAACTCCATCATCTGATTCTGAACCCTTGTTAGCCATCACTGCCTAAATAAAAGCCATAAATATCATTTATATCTCGCATCACAAAATTCGCCCTACTCAATTCTAGCGACGCAGGTAACGTAGTCGAGGAAAAAACTTGTTGTATCCGTAAACCAACCGGCATTCTATCGGCATCAGGAGCTAGACCAATGGCAAAGACCAAGGCAATTTTGTGCTCTGCGGCAGCGTTGCTGGGCTCTACGTCTCTGACGGCAGCAGAAGATATTTCGCTTCGACTTGGTTCCGGCCACCCCATTGGATTGTTGGCCTACACCGAGACCGCCCATGAATGGTTCGCGCCCGAATTGAAGCGCCGCGTCGAGGAGCGAACGGACCACACCATAACCATCCAGGAGTTCCATGCCGGGCAAGTCGCGAAGGTTACCGAGGTTCTGGAGTCGACGCGAGACGGCATCCTGGATGTCGGCTTTGTGAGCATGATCTTCGAGACATCGAATTTGGCGCTTCAAAATTTCACGCTTTATCTTCCGTTCAATTCCCCTGACGTTGCAGCGGTGACGGAAGCAGCGCGCGCCACATACGCCGAATTCCCCGAACTAACAGCGCCGTTCGAAGCGGACTTCAGTCAAGTGTACCTTGGCGGCGCTTGCTTGGAGAACTACGGTCTCGGTACAAACTTCGCTTGGGAGAAATTCTCCGATCTGGAGGGTCACAAAATTGCGGGTGCCGGGGTAAATCTCGACTGGATTTCCGGCGCGACTCCGGTCGCTTCGAATTTGAATGAAGCGTATCAATCAATCCAGTCTGGCGTTTACGAAGGTTATATCAGTGCGGCATCTTGGTGGCATTCATTCAAGCTGAACGAGGTCGCGCCGCACTACACAAAGACCGACTTTGGCGCACAATATTTGAATGCGGTGACCATCAACAAGGCCAAATACGACACGTTGCCAGAGGACGTGAAGGAAATACTTCATGAGTTGGGCGACGAGTGGGCAGCAGTGACCGCGGAAGTCTGCGCACGCAACGATGCGGAGGGACTGGCGACCCTTTCGAAACTTGGTGTGCAAGTCACCGAGATTTCTGCTGAGGCGAAATTGGACTGGGCTAATGCACTGGCCGAGTTTCCCAATCGCATGGCCCAGAAGGTCAACTCGACAGGCCTGCCCGGAAGCGCTGTGATGAACTTCTATATGGATAAAGTTGCGGAACTCGGCCACGAATGGGAGCTTCGGTACAAAATCGATTAATACCAACGGGGTGCAACGACGAGAGCAGGAATGACGATATGAAGACGCTCGATTCTATGCTCGATGCTGCCTCGCAAATTTTGAAGTATGTGGCTGCATTTATCCTTGTTCTCGTCGCCATCCTTATAGCCACAGATGTCAGTATGCGTTTCGTCTTCAACGCACCCCTAATCGGGGTCGCGGAAATAGTGGCGAACGGTATCCTGATCATCGCATTCCTTCAGCTCACCTACGCAGTAAGAATCGATGGCATGCTGCGATCAGAACTTCTGATCAACAAGCTGCGAGGCACGCCGAGGGCGCTGTTTGACGCCCTCACAGCCGTTCTCGGCGCGCTGTTATTCATCCTTATCGCATGGGCGTCGTGGGATTCCATGATCCGGGCCATCTTGGTCCAGGAATTTGAAGGCCATGTGTCATTCCCAGTTCCAACATGGCCGGTCCGCGTCGCGATCGTTTCGTGCTCCATTCTAGCAGCAGCGAACTACGTACTAATCGCAGTACAAGCGAGCATTCGATCCCTACATCGGCAGGCTGCGCTTTAGAGTCCGCCATTACGTTCTCATCCGAATAACCTGTCGTTACGAGTTTCAAAAGGTTAATTGTTCATGGGCGGTCCTGAATTCGCAATCGCGATCGTCACGATACTGATCATCTTGATATTACTTAGCGTTCCCGTGGTTATCGCGCTGGGTTTATGCAGTTTTTTTGGAATTGTCTATCTGACTGGCGACTGGTCTATCGCAGGGTCCTTGTTGGCCAATACGACCTATGAGTCCGTACGGGACTACGTGTTTGCGGTCATCCCGCTGTTTGTGCTCATGGGGGAATTCATTTCCAAGTCGGGGGCCGCATCCGACGTCTATACCATCATCAACAAATCGCTGAAGCGGCTACCGGGCCGTCTCGCCTTGGCTACTGTGGGTGGTAACGCTGTTTTCGGTGCGGTCACCGGAGTCAGTATCGCCTCGGCTGCTGCCTTCTCTCGCATCGCCTATCCGCAAATGGTGAAGCTTGGCTATGACAAGTCAGTCGCCTTGGGCTCGATTGCAGGAAGTGCTTCGCTTGGCATGCTCATCCCGCCCAGCATTCTGATGATTGTCTGGGGAGTAATTTCCGAGCAGTCGATCGGTCAACTCTTCGTCGCTGGCGTGATCCCGGGCATCCTTCTGACACTGATGTTTTTCACCTTCATCATTGGTTACGCCTGGCTGCGCCCGCATTTGTTCGGCGTCTCTCCCCAGCAACAGCAGCGGGAGCAAGAACTGGGCTTGGAAGAGCGCGCTACCCGCGACGAGATCCTCGGCTCGATAGGCGTGGCCATTCTCATCTTCACTGTGCTCGGTGGCATCTGGTTCGGTATATTCACGCCTACCGAGGCAGCGGGCATCGGCGTGCTGCTCTCGCTAGTCCTCGCCATTCTCAAG
>JBGTMB010000136.1:0-8909 GCA_041743755.1 Nitrospiraceae bacterium
ATTCAAGTTCACAGTCAGCATCGGTTAGTGATTTGGCCATGTTATAGCCGAGACCAGACCATTGATGAACATCAGCGGCGTTATAGGTGGTTACATATGCGATTTTCATATTTTATTTAGACCCTATCTCGAAACTAACGAGTCGGTCGAAGTTCTGTGTGATCGGCTATCGTGATCCCCTGTCTCGGCAAAACGATGAGAAGGACAACGGCGAGTGACGTGAGATCTATGAGTGCGTGCAACCAGGAATTGGAGCGTGTGCGGATACAAAGGCTAGGCTGAATCTGCACGGGAGCGTGCTCCAACAACCGAGCGGCTCCGGCCTGGCTGTGGAAGCTATGGTATGGACCCCGCCCCCTAAAGATGCCAGACCTGGTGCCGTTGGATGTACAACCCGAAAGCGTGGCGGCGTCTCGCGACCGCCATGTGAAGATCGCGACTACCGCTTTGACAGACTCCCCCCAACAACTCCTTTTTATAACCTTCGCTTATTCCTTGTCTATACGCACCGCTGTACCCGTCAAAACGCCGAAGCGCACTGAAGAAACTCCTCCGGACGTAAATATATGTGGCTCTGGCGGAATGGCCCGCTCAGGATCAATATCGAACCCTGCGCACCGATTTGGCCCACCCATTTGACACCGGTGATCACATAATCTCCAACCGGATTAGACGTGAAGGTTCCTTCTTGGGTGAAGCTCCCATCACGATTCACCTTATAGGTAAATTCGCCCGTCTCATCGAATGAAATAGCGGTACCAGCGTTACCGTCAATGATCGTGCCGCTGTCTAGGTTCACCCCAACCAGGTGTGCTAAATTTGTGCTCAAAATCCTAACAAAAGACTGAACCAGATAGAATGAATGGAATCAGTAGAAAGCCAGCAAGCTCATGATTTTCAAAGATAAACGGGGAAACCTTTGCAACATCAAGCAGTTCGAATTATTGCCCTGTTGCCACTCTTAATCAGCGGGCCGTAGGTTCGACCCCTACACGGCCCACCAAATTCTCAACAACTTCCGACTCTTCCTTCTTGGTTATGTCAACTTGATGCCAAGTTTTGGTGCCAACTTTTTCAAACCGTGCGTCCAGGACATTCACAAAATGCATGCCGTAGGCTTCTTCCGGTCGTACTCCCGTCTTCACTCGTAACGTCCACATAATCCGAAGGGAATACGGAAGCAGCCCTTGTTGCTCTTGCAGCAACGCATGAAAGGCGTCACGTTGTTTTGTCGTTATCGGACTCACATCGGGACGACTCGTCCCCACACGATTTCGGTTTTTTTGCGCGACGTGATCTCCAAGGCAGGATTCGTTGTGAGCAGTCCATCCAACTCCACCGCATCCGTGAGGACACTCTGGTTTCTTTAACCTTGTCGGCGAGAAGCCCTTCGGCCTCTGGTCGCGTGCCTGCCGTGAGACGAATCCGCTTCCCGGTCGCGTCTCGATAGTCAGCGACCCAGACATCCCGATCTTTTCGTTTCCAAATCTTTGCCACTGTCAACACCCCTTCTTCATGCAACTGCCTGTCGATTTTGTCTGAGCGGTCAATCGGATGAGTCGAGCCAGCGATTCACGGATTCCCATTTCACCCCGCTCCTGACGTGCAATGGAATTGGTGGCGACGCCCACAAGGAGGGCTAATTTCTGCTGGGTCAGCCGAGACCTTCCTGGAACTCGGCCAAGTCCTAGGGAAAACGCTAGTTCCTGAAATTACGCGAGTGGGTATTCTGGTGGTGGAGGAATGATCCGCTAAGAGGAGGGCGAAAGCCCTGTCACAATTGAGAGATATTTCTGGAAAAGGAGGGCATTGGTATGAAAATCATTGAAGCCATCTTGAAATCCTCCAAGATGGATGCAGTTAAAGGTGCGTTGGTAAAAGTGGGTGTGCGGGGGTTGACGGTAATGGAAGTCAACGGATTCGGAAACAAGAAAGGGGAGCGTGAAATTTACCGTGGAGCCGAGTTTACGCCCGAATTTGTGCCCATGGTGAACATGCGAGTAATTGTGGGGGATGACGAGGCGCAGGGCGTTATCGACACCATTATCCGGAGCTCGCAAACCGGTAAAGCCGGAGACGGGATAATCTTCGTAGGTGGCATCAGCGAACTGGTGCGGATTAGCACCGGCGAAACGGGAGAAAAAGCGCTATGACGATGCCCCACGTGAGGGAATCTTCCGCGGGTCGTCTTGTTTGCAGTGGATTCTCGGAATTCCATTTCCATAATGCTTCTGCAACGGGGGCAGCTCCAGCGCATCAAAGTCAGCCATTATTCACTGCCTGGAGCAGACATCTCAGAACATCGCCGTCTCGCGGAAAGCGTGCAGCCGAGTGCCGCGGTCGAAGCACATGGGGTCGCGGCGTCTTGCAATCACATATTTCGCGACAAGGCGTTTCTTATGCGATGAAGGTTTTCTCGCTCTGACTTTCCCGCCTTCGGTCCTCCGATGCGCCTGAGGGCGACAGCGGCGGGATTCCAGATTGTTTCCCATTACGGGAATCACGCTTAGGGGCCTCGCCCGTTGCTGCTTGCGAGCAAGAGCGAGCAGTCCGTGGGGCGTCAACCAAGGATTGAGAAGTCGATGGGCTTGAAGCGCCCGTTGTTCGAACCTTCAGCTGAGCAGGCTGTCAGGCCACACACCATATCCATCTCGGCCCGCAGGTCAATGTAGTCGCCCGACTTTGATGGGCACACCGACAGTCACCTTTACCTGCTGATCGACCTTGACGTTCATGAAGATGTTGAATGTCGTCGAGATCTGGCATCCTGAGATACCGTGCTCTTTCAACGAATCACGCAGGTTTTCGAAACAGCTCGGATGATATCCCTTGTGCTTGTAGAGGATTTCAAACATCTCTTGACTGCACGGCGTCAGGAGGAAGTCGTGTAGGCCGACTGTGTCTTGCATGATGGTGAACATCGGCTTGCTGTTGTTGGCGTAGAGGATGTCGCCCGTCGTCCGGTAGATCCGGCCCGCATAGTCCAGCGAACGACCTGACGACAGCCGGCATTCGTGATCGTGCTCGTCGGAGGTACCTGTCGTGGAACACTCCTTCACCTGTCCCTTTTGCGGCGAACAGATCTCGATGGTCCTGGACCTCTCGGTTCACCGTCACAGCTACGTCGAAGACTGTGAGGTCTGCTGCAATCCCCTCGAGATCAGCTACACCGTCGAAGACGATGCCCTGGCTGAGTTCGAGGCCAAGTGTCTCGAGTAGCTGATTCAGGACGTCCCCGTCTCCTCTCGCCTCGCTTACATAGGGAGTGGGCGAGGTTGCCTATAGGATTCTTGAAGGCTACGGCAATGGAATCACGGCAAGGCGGTGGTTTCCTCCGTCGCCGATCCAGATGTACTGCTGATCGAAAATCAACCCCTTAGTCGTCGTCACGGAATCGGCTGCCGGCGGGGTCACGTTCGTTGCGGTGATGAAGTCCGGTTGGCCAAGTTGCTTGGAGGCCGACTGGTTGGTGATGACGGGAAGATCGAAAAACATTGTGCGATTATTGGTATGGTCGCTGACGGCCAGCAGATTGCCTTTCGCGGCCAAGGCGTTGGGAAACGCCAGGGAGGAGTCGGACGGCAGCGCGTTGCCTTTGTTTTGCAGACACGACGTGAAGGTGGTTTGTCCCAGGACTGCGGTGGCGGTGACTCCGGTGACGGCTGGGATAGTGTCAAATTCCAAGACGCGTTGATTGCCGCCGTCGGCGATAAAGAAGGTGTCGCCATGACGCAGAATTTCATACGGACTGTTCAGCTTGCCCGCCGTGCACCCAGAGGTACCGGTGAACATGTCCGGCTGACCAATCACATAGGTGGCTACAGGATTGGTCGCAGTGGGAATCGGGTCGAACACCAGGATGCGATGGTTGCCTTGTTCGATCACGAATAACTTGTCAGCCATGCAGTAGGTGGCATAGGGGTGATTCAACCCGGTCGCCGTCGTGGCGGCGGTGTTCGTCACAAAGTCGGGTTGGCCAATCACGAAATCCGCTGCCGTCCCGTTGGCGGTTGGAACACGGTTATAGACCAACACCCGATTGTTGTTCCGGTCAGAGACGAACATCTTGCCGTTGGAACAGACAGACATGTGCACGTTTTCGTTGAATCCCACGGCCGAGGTTCCCACGCCGGCATTCGCAGTGCCGGAAGCAAAATCGGCCTGGCCCAGCACGACGTCCGGGAGCGCCGTGGCATCTTGCGGAATCGTATTAAAAATCAGCACGCGGTGATTCAAGCGATCGTTGACGAACAGCTTCACGCGGTTACCGTCATTAGGATCGACATAGGCGCCCAGGGAGTAGATATTGTTCACCCCGTCTTGCTTAACCGCGCCTCCATCTCGATTGACCAATCTAGATACTGAATCGTTTTGAAATAACACAAACGGCGCGGCGATCGAGGTGTTCAGCACCACGCCTGATCCGCCGAAATCGTTCGCCAAGGCCGGGTTTGCCGCAGTCGGGTTCGCCGCTGGTCCGGCCCCTCCACCCCCATCGGGAGCGCACCCGGCGACGAGTATCAGGATCGCCAGTCCAGCAAGGGATTGTTTTGACATAGACGACTTGGCCATGATGTTTCTCCCCTCAGATGCTGCTGTAGGACTTCGCTTCCGCCATCCCATCGACTGACCCACCAGCCATACTCCCTTCATGCCCATCGCTCCTAGTGGCTTGTTCTGCTCGACTGATAGAAGCATATCGGAGAGCGCGATTTGCGCATGCCCTGGAGGAAGTACCCCCAAAGGGGGGCAGAGAGAGCAGCAGTTTTTACAGCCGCTATGGAAGGAACGGGTGCTGAGATTTGCGTGCTGTGCGGTAAGCCCTGATCTTCAACCCAGCACTCACCACACTGCACTCAGTATTGCGGAAGGGGGGAGATCCCCATGAGTGGGCAAACTAGGGAGCTTCCTAGGGGCTCAAACGGGCTGTCACGGCTAGGATGGTACCGGAAGGCCGGTCAACCTAGGAAAAGGAGGAGGCCATGCTGTATTTTGCACTCATGTTTCTAATTGTGGGCCTCATTGCTGGGGCACTCAATGTTGCCGGTGTGGCAGCAATTGCCGTCCAGATTTCGTGGATTCTCTTCGTGGTCGGGATCGTGTTGATCGTGATTCATTTGATCACCGGTCGCCGCACTCCTGTTGGTTGATGCGGATCGTTCGGGCGTAAGCAGTGTAATTGAGAAATTGCATCATGTTGGAGGCCACTATGCCCATACTTCATCACGCGGCATGCATGTCCGATGCACTTGCAGAAGAGTACGTGACCACGACGGGGTTCTCTCAAGTCGATGCTCAAAGGAAACAGGAATTTTTTAAGGAACAAACTCCTTTGGTCCTGAATGAGTCATCATGCAGGGCGCCCGAAGTATCAAATCAAGTAGGACCGGATCCATGAGTGAACCCAACTGTGCGCATCAATGGCAGGTGGCGAGGAATCACGCTGGACGAGTCATGAGAGTCTGTCGAGTGTGTGGACAGGCTGAACTAGATCCGGCCCGTCCGGCTGCGTCATCTCCGGTGCAGGTAAGGATACGTCCCCTGTCGATATATGTGTTGTGATTGCCTCGTATTGTGATTGCGTGGGTGGTCACCCCGTGTACCATGCGGCAGGAACTACACGTGAGCACCACAATTCGATCCGGCTCAATGCGCTCGTCTCCGAGTACAAATCAGGTTCCGTCATTCGGCATGCATGATAGACGCCGGCGAGTAGTCTGGCCCGCTGAGGCGGCAGGAATAACTATGGAAATGACGTGGGAGAAACTGACGAAATTGTTTGCGTGGGCTGCCCAACACGGCTCGGAGAGTCCAATGGCAGACACCGCGGGGGAAACGATTGTGATTGATGGGACGATCACGAGAGAGGACCTTGATCGTTTCATGACCTCTCACTCGGAGCCGCCTGTATAATCACTGTTAAAGAACCTCCTGCCAAACGGGAAGGGCTAGGTGGACTGACGAGATCGTTGATTATCGGGCTAGCTAGTTGTGAGTGTCTGGTAAAAGATTTGAAAGAAAGATGACTCATGCAGGGGGATACACAGACATCTGACGGTTTTCGGATTCTACTGGCGGACGATCATGGGTTGATGCGTCAAATCGTTGGCGCAATGTTGGAACGTTATCCGACTGTGTCGATTGTTGGAAAAGCTGCTGATGGTATGGAAGCAATATCAAAGGCGGCTGTTCTAAAGCCCGACGGAATTATCATGGATATTAATTTGCCAAAAATCGACGCGTTGAAGCCACCAAGCGAATTAAAGCAGCACAGCCCATGATCAGAATTCTGGGACTTACAGTCATTGATGACGAACATGTCAGACAAGCGATGAAAGCGGCGGGGGCCGAACCGGTTTTGCTCACAGCAGGTAGGTTTGGCTATCCGTGACTGCAAGATAGTCAGTTTGGGCCTGTCTGCCGAACTGCGTTGATGGTTTCATATAGCTGGTCAACGGCGGTCTCCTTGTTGAGAAAGGCGGCAGCACCCGCGGTTCTCATTTCCTTTTCCACATGTGGAGAATTGTGGACGGAGAGTCCGATCACCACCGTGTTCGGATGTTGCTGTTTGATCCTTCGCGTAGCCTCGATGCCATCTAGCTTGGGCATAGTCACATCCATGACAAAGATATCAGGTTGTAGACGTCTATCCATTTCCACTGCCTCGTACCCATTCGCAGCTTCTCCGACGACTTCGATATCATCGTACCCTGCCAGGAGGCTGCACAATCCCTGCCGTACAACGGAATGATCGTCCGCCACAAGGACGCGAATCTTTGAACCATTCACGGTCTTTCTCTTCGCGGCCTGGTTTGTTGCCACCACGTCCGCCTTGCCACCTTCTGACCTTTCACTGGTCACAGTCGTGAGGGGCAGCACCAGGGTCGCCTCTGTCCCTTTTCCGAGAGATGCCTTGAGATCGAAGCGACCCCCTAATGACAGCATGCGCTCGCGGATACTGAAGAGGCCAAAACCACCTGTTGAGGCTCCACCGGCTTTCACGACAGGCTTCACGGTTTCTGGATCAAAACCCCTGCCTTGGTCGGAGACGGTAATATGCAGCGAGCCGTTGATCTGGTTCAGGATAAGGGTGGCTTGCCGTACGTGGGCATGCTTCACACAATTCAGGAGCAATTCCCGCACTGATTGATACAAGAGTAGTGCTTGATCCGCAGGCAACGCTGGAATCTCTGCCGAATGAAATACCACATTCAGATTCCGCTCCTGCAGTTGGTCTGCCAACCCCTGTAGGGCCATGGATATGCCGAATTCGTGCAGAACGGGTGGACTCAGCTGCGTGATGAGGGTGCGGGTATAGGTCATCGACTTGTCTATCACCGCTTTCAACTCGGCGAAAATCTTCGCCAGGCCCTCTTCCATGGGGTACTGTTTCGCCAGGTCCAACTTCATTCGACTTAAGGCCAGTAGCTGCCCCAGATAGTCGTGCAGATCAGAGGCCAGCCGCTGACGTTCCCGCTGTTCCGCTAAATTTAGCTCCGCAGCCAAGGCACGCAGCCTCTCCTGCGACAGTGAAAGTTCTGTCGTCCGCTGCTCAACCAAACACTCCATTTCTTCGGCAAATCCTCGCAAGCGTCCCTCGCTGTCCCGGAGGCGGAGCTCCGTGGTTTTCCGATCAATACCCAATGCCAACGTTCTTGCAATAGCCAGACTGAGACTGATCTCATCCTCGGTTAAAAGGTACGATTGATAGAAATACACCGTGAGTTTTCCAATGAGCCTGCCGCCGATTGTTAATGGAATGCACGCGAGAGCGTGAACTCCCTCCCTGCGGTTCACGGCTTGTAGTTGAGGGTTCGTATTTGATTCGTCGAAGTTTGACACCTGAAGGGGATCAAGGTCAGACCGCTCCGTTAGCCCTGAAGGATCGGCTTCCACCGACCGACAGTAATCTGCGGACACACCTCGCCACACCTTAAATCGCATGACGCCGTGCTCATCGATTAATAAGATTGCCGCACGGTCCACATTTAATGCCGATTGAATCGTCTCAACGCCTTTTTGGTAAAGTTCCGTGAGCGTCTTAGCACGATTCGCGGCCTCGGCAAGCTTATAGAGGAGGCGATGCTGGCGTTGTTTATTTTGTGACTTTCGCTCTTCGTCTTTTCGCCGCGTGATATCGCGAATGATTTTCGAAGCCCCGATGATGTGGCCTGCGTGATTCTTCACGGGTGAGATGGTCAGGGAGACATCCACGGGACGTCCGTCCTTCGTCACTCGCACCGTTTCATAATGATGGATGCGCTGGCCTCCTCGGAGTTGCCTGAGGATGTCGATTTCCTCAGACTTCCGGTCGGGCGGAATTAAGCGGAGAATCGACTGACCGATCATCTCCTCTGCGGTATACCCGAATATGCGCTCGGCACTGGGATTCCAACTGGTAATGGTCCCGTCGAGAGTCTTGCTGATAATGGCGTCGTCGGATGAAGCCACAATCGCAGCGAGATGGGATAAAAGATCCATTAATCCGCGCCGTTCAGATCGG
The DNA here is from genome assembly GCA_041743755.1 of Nitrospiraceae bacterium. Taxonomy (GTDB): domain Bacteria; phylum Nitrospirota; class Nitrospiria; order Nitrospirales; family Nitrospiraceae; genus Palsa-1315. Next base: position 8,504 of record JBGTMB010000136.1, read on the forward strand.
TCGACATAGAGACCTCACCAGTCAACCACCCTACATGAATTCAAGGCGGTGTGAAGCTGGGGACTTCCCTAGTGATAGACACCCGATTCTTGGCAGGGTGAGGGCGCGAAGTCCTACAGATTTTATTGACTCCATAAGATGGGTGGCTGAACGGCTGATTCTCTCCAATGCCATTCACTCGATGAATCTGAGAGTCACAATGAACTCTGAACGTTAGGTTGTTGCACCTCCCTCAATACCCGCTCGATCGCCTGATACAATTCATCAACAGCCGCCTCTTTGGTCAAGAGCATTGAGGCGCCGGCCTGGATAATCGCCTTTTCATTCGCACCTCCGGCGTGCACAGACAACCCAATGACGATCATGTCATGAAAGCGGGTCTTAATGGCCGCCGTGGCGACGATGC
>JBGTMB010000137.1:0-7097 GCA_041743755.1 Nitrospiraceae bacterium
CGCGAAGTGTTGAAGTTTCTTCAGGTCATTGCGGACAGTAAGCCCATCGCTGGAATGGAGATCGTGGAGTGCTCTCCTCCCTACGACGCAGCCGAGATTACCGCCCTGATCTCCACTCGCGTGATCATGGACGTCTTGGCCTGCCAGGTGCGCTCCGGCCATCTGCCGAACCGGAAAAAGAAGCCGTAAGAAGTGCGCGTGGGTCAGATGAGGTGTCTCGCAGCACAATGCGAGACGCCTCATTACATTTTTCTATTCCACGTTTTTCTCCACATCGAATGATTCAATCGAGGAACCCCTACGAACATGACTGATCAGCACATACAGCGTCGTGACGCCTAGAATACTGCCCAAGACCAGCGGGACAGCCCAGAGCTGCCACCAGGGCGCATCGGGCGACACGGCATAGGCGCGCGGCCAGGAGATGTTGACGAATTCAAACAGCGACCAGAGGAAGGCCGCCACATTGATCGCTAACCCCCAGACACCCAGCTTCAGCTCACCCAGCGCCGGGTTCCAACGGCCCGTGAGGCGGGTATAGAGACCGACCCCGGTGGTCATGGCGAACATGGCGTACAACCCGCCTGTGCCAAACGCGATCACCGTGGCCACTGCCCCATCGTTCAGCCCGAACAGCAGCCCGAGCCCCGCCAGTAACACCACGCAGATCACCGCATTGCGTGGAATCTTGGAGGCCGTCACCCGGCTGAACATCATAGGCATATTGCCTTCGCGGGCCATGGAGTACACGATACGCGACGTGTATTGCACCATGGAGGCTCCGCAAGCCAGGAACGCAACCATGACGATCGCCAGAAACGGTGTTTCAGCCCATGCTCCAAAGCTGCTGGTTATCACAGGTGTGACGGGATCGGACGTGGCGCTGGTATTCACCAGTGTGTCTCGATTGAAGCTCAAGGTCAGGGCGGCGGAGTTGAAGAGCACCACCCCTCCCACCATGCAGAGGGACAAAAAGATCGCACGTGGGACCATCCGCTTGGGGTTGTGGGTTTCTTCCGCGATGGTGGAGCACGCATCGAAACCGATGAATGCCCAACCCGCAACGGCGAGCGCCGCCAGAAATGCAGCCGTCTGGCTGGGTGCAGTCCCTGTCCCCAGATGCTCAAATAATTCGGAAAATGCATGCTGTCTGAAAAAGAAAAACAGCAGCAGGGCCACACCGAACGAACCGACGATTTCCGCATACACACCCAGGGTAATAACCAGCTTAAATACATTCACGTGAGCCAGGTTGAGAAGCGTACAGAGCAACAAAAATACGACGCCCCATATCACTAAGGTGAACCCTCCTCCATTCTCAAATCCAAAAAAAAGCGCAAGCCAGACACCCCCGGTGTATGCAGTTGTAGTGAGCATCGCGATCGTGGAGCTGACGTAGATGACACCGGCATACTTTCCGGTGGTGGCACCCCCGAGCTGCCGCGCCCACTTGTACGCCCCCCCTGCAATCGGAATCTGTGAGGATAGCTCAGCGTAGACTGTAGCCACCAACATCTGCATCACGAGACAGAGCGCCAACGCCCCAAACCAACCGCCCCCCGTCACCACTGTCTGCACACCGATGATGGCGTAGAGCCCCGCAACCGGTGACACGGTTGCGAAGCCGATCGTCAGGCTATTCCAGAGAGTCAGGCTGCGGTTGAGTGTCTCGGGAGTATTCGTAGCGGTAGCAGGAAGAACCGTATCCGGACTTTCATTCATTAACATGACAGACCTCTCTGCCTTGGCAGTAGATCTGACTGATCCGGTACGGAAAGAACTATAGAATGGATATGCATAACGAAGCCTCCTTGCCGAGCTGGTTAAAATCCAAGAAGGCCATGTACCTCCAGTACATGATCTCCCGGGCTTTTATCCCTCCGTGGAGCCTCGTCATGCGAGACCGGAAACTCTTGGACCAGACACTCCCAGTAAGGCAGCCGGAACCCTAGTTTCACCTTCAGTGCGATGTTACGATCTTGCGGCAGTAAAGTCACCAAAATTATTGTCTACACAGTAACCGCCAAACTCTTCCCTCGGGATTCTGACTGCCATTGAGCTTGCCACGCTACTCGAATTGCAGGTGCGGTTTGGGTCTTCAGGCCTCCTCGCTATGTCTTCTGTCCGAGTGCGCGGTCGAGATTGAAGGCGGCGCTGATCAAAGAGAGATGGGTAAACGCCTGTGGAAAGTTCCCGAGCGCTTCGCCGCTGCCGCCGGTTTCCTCCGCATAGAGTCCCAGGTGATTGGCATACCCCAGCATGCGTTCAAAGAGCAGTCGCGCTTCCACGAGTTTTGCGCGATCCACACGCCCCGCTCTCGTCAACGCTTCCACGAGCCAGAACGTGCACATATTGAACGTGCCTTCTCCCCCATGAAGGCCATCGACTCCCGTGGCACTGTCATATCGATAGACCAGGCCGTCGGAGACCAACCCCCCATCTGTTGGTGAACGATTGATCGCCTCCAGGGTGCTAAGCATTCTTGGATCGTTCGGCGAGAGAAAAAAGACCAGCGGCATGAGCAGATTCGACGCGTCCAACGATTCGCTGTCATAGTGCTGCACGAAGGCCTGTCGCTTTGCATTCCACCCTTTAGCCATCACCTCTTCATATATCTGATCCCTCACTTGAAGCCATCGCGGTCGATCCGCCGGAAAGGACCGCTTCTGCGCCAGTCGAAGACCACGATCCATGGCGACCCAGCACATGAGTTTGGAGGACACAAAGTGGCGGCGACCTCCACGCACCTCCCACATACCCTCGTCCGGTCGCTGCCAGTTGTCACAGAGCCAATTCAATCGACGCCGTATACGTGTCCAGGCCTCGTAGCCGATGGGCATGACATATTTATTGTAGAGATATAACCCGTCCAAGAGCTCGCCATAGATGTCCAACTGCAACTGGTTATAGGCCCCGTTGCCGATTCGCACGGGTCTGGAATCTCGATACCCGTTTAGGTGATCCAGCGTCAATTCCTTCAGGTCATGCCGGCCATCGATTCCATACACGATTTGCAACGATCCATCGGCCTCGACCTCTCCAGTGCGCGCGTCCAACCAACGCATGAAACCTTCCGCTTCCTCGGTAAATCCGATCCTTAGCAACGCATACAGCGTGAACGCCGCGTCCCGGATCCAGGTGTAACGATAGTCCCAGTTTCGAACCCCGCCCATGGTTTCCGGCAAGCTGCACGTCGGAGCCGCGATGATCGCGCCGGTCGGCTCGAACGTCAGCAGTTTCAGCGTGAGCGCCGATCGGCAGACCATTTCACGCCAGCGGCCGGTGTATGTGCACTTCGACAGCCAGCGATGCCAAAAATCCACCGTGCGTTCAAAGAGCGCGTTGGTTTCTTCCAGCGACGGGCAACTTCCACAGTCTACGTCGGTTTCAGTGCGTCGAAGCACAAAGACAAGCGTTTGTCCTTCCTGAAGCACGAAGGTCGCCCGGACGCCGCGATCATCGGGAGTGAGCGGAATCGTGGTGACGAGCGCCAGGCTCAAGTCCGGCGAATGAAAGCTCGCCCCTTCTTTCGTCACTTTGGTGTGATGAGTGGCTCGAGCGTAATCGAATGCAGGATGGCATCGTAGCCCAAATTCCATGCTTCCCCGCACGACTTTCACCCGGCGAACCAGGCGGTCATGCCATGGAGAGTCGCGAGGCAGACCGGCCGGCATGAAATCCTCGATTTCGCCGACTCCATCCGGTGAAAGGAACCGAGTCACCAGGACATTGGTATCCGGCCAGTAATGTTGTTTCGAACCGACCCCATGCTGAGTAGGAGCAATCTCGAATCGGCCTCCCTTGCCGTCGTCCAGAATCGCGGCAAATACGCTCGGCGAGTCGAAGTGTGGAAAACAGAACCAATCGATCGATCCGTTCATGCCTACCAGCGCCGCCGTGCGCATGTTCCCGATAATGCCGTAGTTCTCAATGGGCTGATAGGGACTGGGGTTCATCTCATCTCCGATCACGCATAATTGTTCATTGATCCAACCTCTCTGACTTAATCTTTATATATAGCATGCGAGGGCTAACCGAAGCTTATGGTGGATCAGTTAGGTCGGTCGTACGGAAAAAATAAAAAATAGGATAGTGTATTGATTGTGGAATGTCTCGCCGACCCACCAAGGAGTGGAGCGAATCAGCCGGCCGGTCGCAATGTCGGCCCCTATAGGCTGGTCGTGCCCGCTGAGCGGACGAGGCCTGTTCGGTTCAATGATCTGACAGACCCAGCTCCGATCCCTGTCGATACAGACTTTGCCAGCCAGATCGAGTCCGATGTCCCCATCGTCGTCCAACACACCAGATTGGATTCTCGCCAAGCAGAAAATGCGTTGCTGAGCTCGATCGCGTTTACAGGGAACAAGTAACCACAACCTACTCTCCATCATAAAGCTAGGGCCTTCCCCAGGCTCGAATCTCGAGATTACAGTTACAGTGAATTGTCGAAATCTATGGAGGGATAGTTACGTCTGTGACAATCAGACGGGCTTCCTGCTGTAAATAGAGATGATGGATGAGCACACAATACTGCAGACGGTCAAATCGAAGATACGTCCTGACCCTAATCATCCTATCTGTCGGATCATGGCTCGTAGATCGATGCCCGCAAGCGGAGGCCCAGGAAGTGAAGCGTTTTCTCTATAAAGTCGTCGACATCCAACCGGACAATGCTAAAAGTTTGAACCAAGGAGGGCGTTATGCCGAATAACACAACACATCGCAGCATGCAGTCAGCCACACGTCAGGGAAAAGCTCCTTCGACTCAAGCCGGTGAATATGTGCGTGAAGAGATGCATAAGACCAAGAAGGGAACGAAGGAGGTGCAATCCAGAAAGCAAGCCGTCGCCATCGGTCATTCCAAGGCTAGACAGGATGGAGTCAACGTGCCGAGGAAAAAACGCGCAGCCTGAACGGACACACAGTTAACCGTTTGCATGGGATCAGTCATGCAGACGTTTCATGATTTCTTACATCTTTGTGGAGGCCATCATGCATCATAACCATCGCACCATGGGTGAAGCCATGCAACAATGTATCGACGCGTGTTTCTCGTGTGTTTCCATCTGCCTTCGTTGCTCAGACGAGATGATCGGTATGGACGCAGACAGTCACATGGACCATAAAGACAAGGATATACGGCAAGTCTGTATCAGACTCTGCCAGGACTGTGCCGGCATCTGCGTGCTGTCAGCGCAATGGATGAGTCGGCTTTCTTCTTCGGCGGACATGCTGCACCGGGTCTGCGCTGATATTTGCGATCGTTGCGCCGAAACGTGCGAAAGCCATGCGCTTCACCATCCACTCTGCGGAGAGTGCGCTGCTGTTTGCCGCCATTGCGCCCAACTCTGCCGCGAATTGACGGGCGCTGCCGCATAAATGAGGAGGGCAGGAAACCCCCGGTAATTGGGGGTTTCCCCAGTCGCGAAAAACTCGGGAACATGGTGAGATCTCTTCAAACCATGAAAGACACATTGGGGTTTATTTTGGGCGTGGGATTAGTCGGAGTCCTGGCGGGAACCGTTCCCACTGCAATTGAGGTGACCGGCGAACCGCCGCATCCTGGGCCAGGTCCGACTTTTCCTAGTCCGCAGCCTCCGGCGCCGCGTCCGGTTCCCCAGGTCCCGTCACCACAGCCCTTACCGGTGCCTTCGCCGACACCACGTTCCCCACCACCTTGACGAAAGAGAAACAGGAATAAGAATGCATGCCGCCTCGTTATTGGAAAGCACTGATGATCGGATGACGAATTCTGTGGCAGTCGGGAGTTGTATGGCTGTGTTGTTTATCCTCAATCTATTGTTGCTCGTATTATTGCCGGAACTGCCGCGTACAACGCCTTGGGCACGGTGTCGCATCCGTTAAGCGTGATCAGGATGGTCAGCCCGAGGACAAGCTGCCGAAGATTTCCTTGATGCATAGGGCACTTTTTCCCTGTCCCGATCATTGCCTACGACCACGATGCCCGCTATGTCGGTCATGCATCGACTGATTGTTGAATTGCATGGTCAAGGAATTCCAAGAGCATCGTTAATTCACTTCCTTTGCGAACCCACGCGAACGCTCCCCGCTCAACCGCCTCGTGCGCCATGTCGTCTTGTTCTCCGGAGAAAACCAGGACCGGAATTCCAGGCCACTTCACGCGGCAGACTGATAATAATCCGAACCCGTTCATCCCCGGCATGTGGTAGTCGGTCAAGACGACGTCAATCGAGTGCCTATCCAACTGTTCCAAGGCTTCCCACCCGTTCGCCGCCCCATAGACTCTGTACCCGGCGCTGACGAGCCGGGCCGAGAGCATGTACCGTAAATCGAGATCATCATCGACGACCAATACGCTTTTGTTGTTTTGTTCCATCGACTCATGTCTCCTTCCTTTCTATTCATCCCTACGACGACTGCACGCGCATTTTCGAGACATTTCCCCAGCAATTTCGACGGAAGGAATAATCCGACAACTACTCATGACCGAGGAGATGGCATGTTCGAGGCACGACATGGTCACCGTTTTTTGACTTGTCTAAATGATATCAATACGCGCGCGTTCTTTGCCCCTAGGAGAATCCCTTGTCTGTTTTTCATTTGATGAAGTCTCACCTTCATGTGATTTTAACTTCAGGGCGGCGACTATGGTGTCCTTAGCGTTGTTGGTACTGTAGCGCTGTCAGATGATCGATTCATAAAGAGATTATGAAAAGTTCTTCATCTCATGCTGAATGACTGGGAGAACGTGTTCTTCATCGAAAACTAGTAGTGTTACAGAAACGGGCGATTCGGTAGCGGGTGAGAAAGCTATTGTGAGAGATTGCGGGGGTCTCACGGATTTGAGATTGAGACATTGGAGATAGACAAGTACTCGGTCAGTGCGGTGATACGGCTGTTGAAAGCGGTTAGGGGCGAAGGAGATTCGGAGGAGTGTCTTGAGGTCTAAGTTCCCCAATAGATGTAAGGAACGTGAATCATCCTGAAGGGTTGTGCCAATCGCCCTCAATGAGCCGATCCGCTTCGCCTGGACCCCAGGTGTTTGCTTCGTACTCGTGCAACGACATCGGGGTGTCGAGAATCGGCTGCACGACCCGCCAGGCAGCTTCCACCCC
>JBGTMB010000138.1:0-5484 GCA_041743755.1 Nitrospiraceae bacterium
GAGCGTAGCCTTCCAGAAAACTGGCGGACTATTTCAGCAATCTGCGAAAACACGAAGTGGGGATGAGTGATCGATCGACCACCACATCCCCACTTTGTCATTGCCCGACAAGAGCGAGTCGAAATTCTTACTTATCGCCCAAGCACAACCTTGACCGCGTTGCCAATCTCAGCAGGATTTTTCACCACTCGGACACCCGCTGCCTCCAAGCTCTTCATCTTCTCGGATGCCGTGCCTTTGCCGCCTGAAATGATGGCGCCGGCGTGGCCCATGCGCCGACCCGGAGGGGCCGTGATTCCAGCGATGAAACTAACGACCGGTTTCTTCACATTCTTCTTGATGAACTCAGCGGCTTTCTCTTCCGCATCACCGCCGATCTCGCCGATCATCACGATCGCATGAGTCTCTGGATCTTTCTCGAATAACCCCAGCACATCGACGAAGCCGGTCCCATTGACTGGGTCGCCGCCGATGCCGACACACGTCGTTTCACCCAATCCCATAGTTGAGAGCTGGTGTACCGCTTCATAGGTGAGGGTCCCACTGCGCGACACGACACCCACAACCCCTTTCTTGTGGATAAAGCCCGGCATGATGCCGATCTTCGCCTCATCGACGGTGATGACGCCGGGACAATTTGGTCCGATCAATCGGACATCCTTGCCATGGAGCGCGCGCTTGACCTTCACCATGTCGTTCACCGGAATGCCCTCTGTAATGCAGATGACAAGCTTAATGCCGGCATCGGCAGCCTCCAATATCGCATCGGCACAAAACGGCGGGGGAACAAAAATTAAAGAGGTGTCGCACTGAGTTTTCTTCACAGCATCACGCACGGTGTTGAAGACCGGAATACCTTCGACCTCTTGTCCCGCCTTGCCGGGAGTTACACCCGCAACGATCTGCGTCCCGTAGGCCTTACACTGTGTCGCATGAAATGAGCCTTCTTTGCCCGTAATCCCCTGCACCACCACTCGTGTGTTCTTGTTCACTAGAATTGACATACAATAATCCCTTTACCGACTTATGATCCTAACCGGTTGCCGAAAAATTCAGGTTTCGTACACACGCGTCTCGATCACACCCTGGAGAACCGTATCAACATCTTTACTAAAAGAACCCCTTACGGTACGCCTCCTCAAGGGTGGCACGATGGATGTCGTATTTGGTCTTATCCATAATTGTATCGGGGCCATCCACAAACGGCATAGCAAAGAGAAGGAAAAACTGAATCCATGACCCGAATCCCTCAGCCTTGACAATCGTGCCGATGACTTTCTGTTGACGATCTTTGTATGTCGTATTCGCGATTACATCTTGCGACACGACGCCAGGAATCATCGTCAGCGTGAGGGCGGAAATAACGCCAGACCATGACAATCCATCACTCCCCTCACCAAGGGTAATGTCAGCCTTGAGATCCGTCGGCTCACCGGTGGTGACAACCGAGGAAAACAGCTTCGATTCAGTGTAGGCCTTGACGGCTTGTGCACGAAAATCTTCTATTGTCCCAGGGCTTATTTCCTGACCGGAGCTCCCTTGACTCCCCACCTCACTCACGTGAAGCGCGATAGATTTCTTCGTTTGTTGGGTCGAGTGTGGTGGCCACTGAGCTGGCGGTTTGACATTTCCGTCCCGGGCCATCACGCATCCGGCAGAACTAACCAGCAACAAAACCAGAGCGAGCATTGCTGAACGCATAGTGTGTTACGCCGCCTTCCTCATCATCTCCTGCGTCGTTATCTACCTGTTCTTGTTAACAAAAAGCCGATATTCCCACGTCTTTCTTCCAGTCACTCCTCGTTCTTTACGCCGCTTTGCCCGTCAACTTCACAATCTTTTGCGCCGCCTCCCACAGATCGTTGGCTACTTCGAGCTTTAACCCTGACTCTGCTAAGAGCTTGCGGCCTTCGTCTGCATTCGTTCCCTGCAGCCGGACGACCAATGGCACATTGATTTTCACTTCTTTCGCCGCTTCGATGACGCCATGGGCAATCCGCTCACAACGAACAATACCACCGAAAATGTTGATGAAAATGCCTTTGACGTTCGGATCCTTCAGCAAGATCCTGAATCCAGCCGCCACTGTTTCTTTGGTCGCGCCACCGCCGACGTCAAGAAAGTTCGCCGGCTCACTGCCGGCCAGCTTGATGACATCCATCGTCGCCATCGCCAGACCTGCGCCGTTCACCATGCAGCCGATGTTACCATCGAGCTTAATATAGTTGAGATTATTTTCTCCCGCTTCAATCTCGAGCGGATCTTCTTCATTGAGGTCGCGCATCTGTTGCACATCGGCGTGCCGGAACAGCGCGTTATCGTCGAACGACACCTTGCCGTCCAACGCGATCAGTTTCTTGTCGGCAGTGATCACCAGCGGATTGATCTCCACCATCGCCGCGTTCTTCTCCATAAACAGGCGATACAGGTTCCCCAGCATCTGAATGAAGGGATTCACGACGGCCGGCTCCATGGCCGGAAGCCCGAGTGCAAAGGCCACGTTTCGCCCGTTGTACGATTGAAACCCGACAGCCGGATCGATCGCTTCCCGGATGATCTTCTCCGGCTTGTGAGTGGCAACTTCTTCGATCTCCATCCCACCCTCGGTGCTCGCGATAAACACAGGCCATCCGCTATCCCGATCGACGAGGAGGCTTACGTACAGTTCCTTGGCAATCGCGGCCCCTTCTTCGATCAGTAACCGCCGCACTTCCCGCCCCTTCGGGCCGGTTTGGTGGGTGATGAGGGTCTTGCCGATCAGTTCCTTGACTAGGCCGGGAACGGCCGACTGGTCCTTCGTAATTTTGACGCCGCCGGCCTTGCCTCGGCCGCCTGCATGGATCTGCGCCTTCACGACAAACACCGGAGTGTTGAGTTCCTGCGCCCATGCCGCTCCCACCTCGGGCGAGGTGATCTCTCTCCCGCGTGGAACTGGAACCCCGAACTGCCCAAACAACTGCTTCGCCTGAAACTCATGAACGTTCATGTCGCTCCTTCTGCTGCCCTAGTGCTGAGTCCTACATACTGAGCGCTGAGTCGGGAACAAAGATCCACCACTCAGCACTAATTCTCTTTTCTTGTATACGGCGGCAGGATCATCGGTGACACGATCCCGTTCGCTCTGCCGTGCTTCTTGGCCTCGGCACGAAATCCCCTTAGATGCCTGACCGTCAACTTTCCTTGCGGCATGGCAGCGGCACGAGCTGCAGCCGTCAACCCGGATCGTTTGCCAAATACCATCAGATCGAGAAGGGAGTTGCCCATCAATCGGTTCCGGCCGTGCAACCCGCCTGACGCCTCGCCCGCAACGAAAAGATTGGTCACGTTGGTTTCTGAATTGGTATCGATCTTCACGCCGCCGTTCTGGTAATGCAGCGTCGGGTAGATCAACACAGGATCTTTGCTGATATCGATGCCGAACCGTTCAAACTGTAGCATCATCGCGGGAAAATGCTTCTCCACGGTGCCGGGGCCTTGTTCGGCATCGAGAAGCGGTGTATCGAGCCAAACGCCGATACGCCCGGACATCGTGCGGATACCGCGGCCCTCTTCACATTCCCGGATAATCGAGGAGGACACGACGTCGCGAGTGTCTAATTCATTGACGAACCGTTCACCCTTCGCATTCACCAAATGTCCGCCTTCTGATCGAATACCCTCCGTCACCAGCGCCCCGATAAGCTGTTCTGGATAGACCGCACCGGATGGGTGATATTGGAACGTGTCGATCTGTGTGAGTTTGGCCCCCATCCGATAGGCCAGACAGAGCCCATCGCCGGTCGCACCATAGTGATTGCTGGTCGGGAATCCCTGAATGTGGAGCCGGCCGATTCCGCCGGTCGCTAGAATGACGGACTTGGCGGCCACAACCACGTGGCGCTGGTTATCAAGGTCTTTGAATATCGCGCCGGTGCATGCCCCCTTCTCGTCGCTTGTTAACTCAATCGCGGCGCAAAATTCGAGTAGCTGGATCTTCTGATTCAGCACCTCGTCCTTGAGTACCCGCATGATTTCAAGGCCGGTATAGTCTGAGCAGGTCAGGAGGCGGGGCTTCGAACTGCCGCCGCCTTTCTTCACATGGAGGTTGCCGTCCCCATCGCGATCGAATAGCACGCCCAGGCTCAACAACCATTTCGCTATCGAGGGGCCTTCCTCGACCATCACCTTGAGCAACTGATGGTCATTCTGCATGTGGCCGCCCTTGAGCGTATCCACGAAATGCGTGACGGGCGAGTCTTCTGGCGCGACCGAAATCTGCATGCCTCCTTGGGCCATCACGCTGTTGGAGTCGCCGAGACGAAGCTTCGTCGCCAGGATGACCTTGGCGCCCGCCGCATGCGCATGGAGGGCCGCCGCACAACCGGCCCCTCCGCCGCCCACCACCAGAACATCGGTCGTGTAATCGGCCGTCAAATCGAACTCGTCCGCAATGGAACTATCGCCCTCCAACAATGCCGCCAATTCGACAACCGTCTTATCCCCCTCGTTGAGGCCGAAGCGGATCGGGCGATAGGCTCGTTCACGATAATCCGGATGATATTTATGGATCAGTTGGTCGCGATCCGCTGGAGAGAACTTGGGAAGCGTCTGCTTGCGTCGAGCATCCCGCGTGCGGTGCACGATTTGCTGAAGGGCGTGGATGTCCATGAGTATTTTTTTCGCTATCCGCGTTTGGTATTCAACGTCTACCTTAATGTGAAAGCTGAGGGCTGACGGCTCGCGATACTATTTCACTGTCGCGCAGTGATCGACCAGCTCTTTATCGGTCATCTTGAGGATTGCGGTCCACTCATCGTTGAAACGGCCATCTTGGATTTCCTTGATGCGCGTGTCCAGGCCCACCGGTTTTTCGGTGAAATGAGCCCCCTGAGCCCGACTCACATAGAGCGCCACGAGATTGGGGGCGATGTCCGCGATGCAGACCGGCGTGCACATGCCGCACATCACACAGTCCATAAACATCTCAGACACACTCTTGAAATCTCCGAAGACGGCCTTCCAGACCCCTTCACGGACATCGATCTGCTGCGGGCAAGCCTCAGTACAGGCGTTGCAGTTCCGGCAGAGCGGGGCTTCGGGGTAGAGATTGAAGAGATCCTGCTTCGGATCTTTGAGCGTCTGTATGTCGTAGATAGCCTTCCGGGCCGGGAACGGCGGCATCATGGTGATCGACATGCCGTCTTGTACCGCCATTTGGCAAGCCAGACAGGTTCTGACTTTCGGGTCGTCCTTAGTCCGATAGTAAGCCGCGCATGCCCCGCAAAATCCACCGAGACAGCCGGCCCCACGGACAACCTCTTGACCGGAATACCACAGGGCCTTAATGATCGTGATCCCCTCCGGCACGTCGTACTTCTTGCCAGCGATCTCGATGGTGACCATCTTGTGCCGGAGCACTTCAGGCTGATCGATAACGTTGCCGTCTTCTTGTGCCATTGCTTCTTAAGCCGGTGAGGGGAAAGTCGCCGGCGGTCTACGCCAGCT
>JBGTMB010000139.1:0-2237 GCA_041743755.1 Nitrospiraceae bacterium
CCGGCGTGATGGGCTGGGGAATACCCCGGAGATAGGTCATGCCCAATTCATCGACCAATCGGCTGAATGGACCACGGAGCGTGGCATAACGAATATCCGACACTGACGCGCTCGCGGAAAGTTTATATCCCGTCAACGTAACGGAGAAGAAGTGAGTGCCGTCGATCGACTGCCAGGGTGAGGACTTGAGCAGATGAATACCGAGGAATCCGGCTTCCACCATTCCCGCGATATAGTCGGTGAGCGTCAGAGCCCCGGAGAGGCAGTCGCCCCACTTTTCAGCATCATGCACCAAGTACTGCGGAACGAGCTGATCAGCCACGATATCGGAGATCGTAAATCGTCCACCCGGTTTGGCGACCCGAAACATTTCCCTAAAGACCTTCCGTTTATCCGGCGCCAGGTTGATCACACAATTGGAGATGATCAGATCGATGGTACCGTCGACCACTGGTATCGCGTCCGCCATCCCTTTGCGAAATTCGACATTGGAGGCGGCGTATCCAAGATTGGTCGCAACGATGGGGGCATGCGTTCTCGCGATGGCCAGCATCGTGTCAGTCATGTCGATCCCGATGACGTGACCAGTGGGACCAACGAGCCGGGAGGCTTCGAAACAATCGATGCCCCCACCGGAGCCGATATCCAGCACGGTCTCCCCTGCCCTGACCGTGTTCAAGCCAGCCGGCGTCCCGCAGCCATAGGAGATGTTGAGCACCTCTTCAGGGACAAACGTTTTGAGGTGCCCCATGTCATAACTAGTCGGACAACACATCTGCTCGCCCGTGCTGGCGGCTTGAGCATAGCGATCGCTGACTGCTTGGGTGATTTCGTCTATCGGCATGATTCCCTCGTCGTTCAAGAAACATATCGAGATGCGTCGATGTATCAATCCTTCCCATTCAAGGTCAAACGTGTTCTTGTAATAGGTGGTTATCTCCATAACAGCATACATCGAGAGACGCGAGGCTTCTGTAAGCTGGCTTACAGTGTTGACGCACTCGGTCTCTTGGCCGTCGAAGCGGCAGAGAAGAGACGCTTGTTCAAGAGAAGGCTTACGGGAAGAAGAATGAAGAGAAAAGAACGCGTGCCCTCTTGACTCGGTACCCTAGTACAGGGTGTAGAGTCTCATCGGAGGTGAGAAGATGACAGTTGGGTGCACCATTGGAAAGCTCGCGAAAGCGGTTGGTGTCAACATCCAGACGGTGCGATATTACGAACGACTCCGGCTACTCGGTCCGTCTGCGCGCCGACCGTCGGGATACCGGATCTATGGCGAAGACGAGGAACGGCGGCTTCGGTTCATCAAGAACGCGCAAGCACTGGGCTTCACGCTGCAGGAAATCGCCGAGTTGCTCAACCTGAGGGTCAGTACACGGGCCCGCTGTGGAGACGTGCAGCGGAAAGCTGAAGGCAAGCTGCGGTGTGCCGAAGCCAAAATGCAAGCCTTACAGGCCTTAGCCCGAGCGTTGCGAAACCTGATTCGCACCTGTCGGGCTGGTCAACCGATCGAGCACTGTCAGATTCTGCATCACTTGGAGAAAGAACAGGTCTCTGCAGAGCAGGCCTAGAAAAGGAGAACGCTATGACCGTTCACCCTGACAGTCTCTTTTCGGAGCTCCGTCACCTCAGCCCGATGGTGACGGGCGGGTTGGTGCGGATGCGGCAAGAAGCCTATCGCGAAGCAACGGTGCCGGCCAAGTACAAGCTGTTGACTGCCATGGCCATCTCGATTGCCATTCGATGTGAACCGTGCATTCAGGCCTATGTCCGGATGGCGGTCGAGAAGGGCATTTTGCAGCAAGAATTGGTCGAATTTCTCGAAGTCGCCATGACCATGCAGGGCTGTCCCGGCGAGGAGTGGGCGCTCAAGGCCTATGCCGCGTACAAGGAATGTCTCAATCGTGAACAGACTTCGGGTACGCCGGGCTGCTGTGAACACCAGTCAGTGAGCCAGACCAACGAGGAGGCACCATCATGAAGCAACGACTCCCGTGTGTATTGGTAGCGATAGTGATGGCGCTTGCCTGGAGCACCGGGCTTGGGACTCACCAAGCGTCTGCAGCCAACATTCTGATTCACATGAAAACGTCGCTCGCGCTGGATGATGCCCAGATTTGTGCGGTGCCCAATGTGGCCTGGGCGGCAGTCAAGGCTGGGCACAAGGTGACGGTTCTGGTGGACGCCAGCGCGGTGACTTCGGTGACGAAAGGTTTCGGGTGGTTCAGAGGGTTGAT
>JBGTMB010000140.1:0-38754 GCA_041743755.1 Nitrospiraceae bacterium
CATCGCACGTCGCCGACCAATATGGGGCTTGCGCTGCTCGCAAACTTGTCCGCGTACGACTTCGGCTACTTGTCGGCCGGACAACTTATCGAACGTACGACGAACGCGTTTCACACGATGGAAGAGTTGGAATGTCACCGAGGCCACTTTTATAACTGGTACGACACGCAATCTCTGAAACCGCTGCTGCCGACCTATGTGTCGACGGTGGACAGTGGAAATCTTGCGGGCCATCTGCTGACACTGCGGCCGGGTTTGCTCGCACTCCCGGATCAGAAGATCCTGGGGCCGCGATTCTTTGACGGACTTCGCGACACAGTGAGGGTCCTCGAGGATGTTGCAGGGGAGAGCAGTCCGGCTTCACTCGCTCATTTTCAGACGCATCTGGAATCTGCCTACGCATCCCAGCCAACCACGCTCACGGCAGCGCGGCTCTGTCTTGACCGGCTGGCCACGACCGCCGAGGAGGTGCTCGCGAGCGTGAAGGCTGCCCCGGAGAGCCAAGCGACCTGGTGGGCGCGCGCCCTTGCCCGGCAATGCCAAGACGCCCTCGCCGATCTCATCCTGCTCGCTCCCTGGTCATTGTTGTCGCCCTCACAGAATAGGTTGAACGAGTATGACCACATCGATGAGATCCCCACGCTGCGCGAATTAGCACGTCTTGACGAAGTGTGTCTACCGGCCATCGAACATCGGATGGGCGTGGAGCCGACGGATAAGGAGAACACCTGGGGTGATCCTCTGCATGTACTGATTGCGAAGGCCAGCCAGCGCGCCAGAGAAAGAGTCGCAGCCATCGAAGAGCTTGCACGTCAAGCCGGTCACTTCGCCAGCATGGAATATGATTTCCTCTTCGATAAGGATTGTCATCTGCTGGCGATCGGGTACAACGTCGGCGAGCGCCGGAGAGACTCCAGTTACTACGATCTGTTGGCTTCGGAAGCGAGATTGTGCAGTTTTGTGGCGATTGCACAGGGACAACTGCAGCAGGAACACTGGTTTGCTCTCGGGCGTCTCCTGACGACCACCGGTGGAGGGCCGGTGCTCATTTCATGGAGCGGCTCGATGTTCGAGTACCTCATGCCGCTCTTGGTGATGCCGACATACGAACACACGCTGCTCGACCAGACCTGCAAGGCGGCGGTGGAGAGACAGATCCAATATGGAGGGCAGCGCGGCGTCGCGTGGGGCATTTCTGAATCCGGCTACAACACGATCGATGTTCATCTCAATTACCAGTACCGCGCATTTGGTGTGCCTGGTCTGGGACTCAAACGTGGGCTCTCCGATGATGTGGTCATTGCGCCCTATGCCTCGGCGCTTGCACTGATGGTAGCACCAGAAGCGGCGTGCCTGAATCTGCAGCGACTCGCAACGATAGGGCTCGAAGGACCATTCGGATTGTATGAAGCGATCGACTATACGCCTTCCCGTCTCCCACGCGGACAATCGAGTGCAGTGATTCGATCCTTCATGGCCCATCACCAGGGCATGAGTTTGCTCTCGTTGGCCTACTTGCTCCTGGACCGTCCGATGCAGAAGCGATTCGAGTCGGATCCGTTGTTCCAGGCGACCATGCTATTGCTTCAGGAGCGGATTCCGAAGGCGACGGCATCCTATTCGCACACCGTGGAACTCTCTGACTTACGTACGACCTTTGGTGATGCCGAGATGCCGGTGCGCAGGTTCAGCAGTCCTCACACCCCGATACCCGAGGTGCAGCTATTGTCGAACGGGCGATACCACGTGATGATCACAAACGCGGGCGGTGGGTATAGCCGTTGGAAGGACCTCGCCGTCACACGCTGGCGCGAAGACAGTACCTGCGACAACTGGGGCACGTTCTGTTACATCCGCGACGTGGAGAGCAACGAGTTTTGGTCCACGGCCTATCAGCCGACGCTGAAGCCGCCAGAGAACTACGAAGTCATCTTTTCTGAGGGACGGGCTGAGTTTCGCCGCCGTGACCACGATATTGAGACGTATACCGAGATCGTGGTGTCGCCGGAAGACGACATCGAACTGCGTCGAACCCGCATCACCAACGGCTCGCGGACCAGCCGAACGATCGAGATCACGAGTTACGCGGAGGTCGTGCTCGGATCTTCTGCCTCGGACGCGCTGCATCCGGCGTTCAGCAATCTTTTTGTCCAGACCGAGATCATTCGCGAGCGGCAAGCGATCCTGTGTACGCGCCGACCCCGCTCCTTCGACGAGCACTCGCCATGGATGTGTCATCTCATGACCGTACATGGAGCGGACATCGGATCAATATCCTATGAGACGGACCGTCTACGGTTCATCGGCCGTGGTCGCACAGCCGCCGATCCACAAGCCATGAACGGATCCGTTGCGCGACAAGGGACGCACGATGCTGGGGCACTCTCGGGCAGCGAGGGCTCTGTGCTCGATCCGATTGTCGCTATCCGGTGTCGGCTCACGCTCGGTCCGGAAGAATCGGCCACGATTGATATGGTGTCCGGTATCGGCGACACCCGCAACGTCTGTCTGGCCCTGGTTGAGAAATACCAGGATCGGCGTCTCGCCGATCGTGTCTTCGATCTGGCATGGACTCATAGCCAGGTGGTCATGCGGCAGCTGAATGCCACCGAGGCCGATGCGCAACTCTATGGCCGCTTGGCCAACTCTGTCCTCTATGCCAATTCCTCGCTGCGGGCTGATCCGAGCGATCTGATCAAAAACCGTCGCGGGCAATCCGGGCTTTGGGGCTACGCCATCTCCGGCGATTTGCCGATCGTGCTCCTGCAGATCGGAGATCCGGCCAATATCGATCTGGTGCGACAGCTCGTACAGGCCCACGCGTACTGGCGCTCCAAGGGGTTGGCCGTGGACTTGGTGATCTGGAACGAAGATCACGCCGGGTACCGGCAATTACTCCACGAACAAATCATGGGGCTGATTGCCGCGGGTCTCGAAGCACATGTGGTGGATCGACCGGGCGGCATTTTTGTGCGTCCTTCGGACCAGATATCGACCGAGGATCGCATTCTGCTGCAATCGGTCGCCCGTGCCATCATCACCGACAGTCGGGGATCGTTGGAGGATCAGATCACCCGCCGAGGTCATGTGGACATTACCGTGCCGCGCCTGAGGCTAAGACGAACCCACCGTGCCGAGCCTGTGCCATCCGCTGCGTTGCCACGCCACGATCTCAGATTCTTCAACGGGCTGGGAGGATTCACGCCCGATGGACGCGAGTATGTCATCACGACCGCGCGGGGGGATGTGACGCCGGCACCGTGGGTGAACGTACTGGCGAATCCGCACTTTGGCACCGTCATTTCGGAAAGCGGTCAGGCCTACACCTGGAGCGAGAACGCTCACGAATTCCGCCTCACCCCGTGGCACAACGACCCCGTGAGCGATCCGAGCGGAGAAGCTTTGTACATCCGTGACGAAGAGAGGGGCCACTTCTGGTCCCCCACGCCGCTGCCTAGCCGCGGGGCGACACCGTATGTCAGCCGACACGGCTTCGGCTATAGCGTCTTCGAGCATATGGAGCGGGGTATCCGCTCAGAGTTGTGGGTGTATGTTGCTTTGGATGCACCGATAAAGTTCATGGTCTTAAAAGTAAGGAACGAGTCAGGCCGATCGCGCAAGCTGTCCGCGACGGGTTACGTAGAATGGGTACTGGGAGATCTACGGCCAAAATCGGCAATGCATGTTGTGACTGAACTGGACTCGAAGAGCGGTGCCCTCTTCGCGCGAAATCCCTATCACACAGAGTTCGGCGGCCGGATTGCCTTTTTTGATGTGGACGAGACGACTCGGACCATGAGTGGCGATCGGACTGAGTTTATTGGGCGGAACGGCACGCTTCGCAGTCCGGTTGCGATGACCAGGCTGCGGCTGTCGGGGAAAGTGGGGGCCGGGCTCGATCCCTGCGGCGCGATCCACGTTCCATTCGAGCTGGCCAATGGGCAAGAGCGTGAAATTACCTTCCGTCTCGGTGTCGGGCGAGATGCCGAAGATGCTCGGAACTTGGTTCGCCGCTTTCGGAGACCTGCCGCCGCACAGGGTACGCTCGAAATGGTCTGGCAGTACTGGAAGCACACACTTGGCGCGGTGCATGTGGAGACGCCGGACGAATCACTGAACATGCTGACCAATGGTTGGCTTCTGTACCAAACGCTCGCGTGCCGTCTGTGGGCGCGGAGCGGATATTACCAATCGGGTGGTGCCTTCGGGTTCCGCGATCAACTTCAAGATTCGATGGCACTCATCCATACCGAGCCGCACCTGGTGCGCAAACACCTCCTTCTTTGCGCAGCCCGACAGTTTCAGGAAGGCGATGTCCAGCACTGGTGGCATCCTCCCTCAGGCCGAGGCGTGCGTACGCGCTGTTCGGATGATTACCTTTGGCTGCCGCTGGCGACATGCCGCTACGTGCTGAGCACAGGAGACAGTGGGGTCTTGGATGAACCCATCCACTTCGTCGAGGGCCGCCCGGTCAACCAGGAGGAGGACTCGTATTACGATTTACCGGGACGGTCTGAAAAAGTGGAAGGTCTGTACGAACACTGTGTGCGAGCCATTCTGAAGGGCCTCACACGCGGGGAGCACGGCCTCCCGCTCATCGGATCCGGTGACTGGAACGATGGCATGAATATGGTCGGCGAACAGGGCAGGGGGGAGAGTATCTGGCTGGGATTTTTCCTCTATGACGTCCTCATGCAGTTCGCGAAGGTTGCACGATTGCGTGGTGACCTGTCCTTCGCTCAACGTTGCCAGAGTGAGGCCGCTGACGTGCGCCAGAACATCGAGCAGCATGGCTGGGATGGAGAGTGGTATCTCCGTGCCTACTTTGATGATGGCTCGCCCCTTGGATCGGCCCGTAATTCCGAATGTCAAATTGATTCGATTGCGCAAAGCTGGTCGGTGCTCTCAGGGGCGGGGGATGCCACGCGCTCCCGGATGGGTATGGACGCGGTGGATCGGCGCCTGGTACGCCGAGACCATGCATTAATCCAATTGTTGGATCCGCCGTTCGACAAGTCACATTTGAACCCTGGTTATATTAAAGGGTACGTTCCAGGAGTACGAGAAAATGGCGGGCAGTATACGCATGCGGCCATCTGGGCGGCGATGGCGTTCGCTGCGTTGGGAGACAGACGGCGCGCGTGGGAATTGTTGGCCATGATCAACCCGGTCAATCATGCGCGGTCTCCGGAGGGCGTTGCGACCTATAAAGTAGAACCGTACGTCGTCGCGGCCGACGTCTACGCACTCTCGCCGCACACCGGTCGCGGTGGATGGACGTGGTACACGGGTTCGGCAGGCTGGATGTACCGGCTTATCCTAGAATCACTCCTCGGGTTGAGACTGGAAGTAGACAAGCTACACGTTACTCCGTGTCTTCCTGCAAGTTGGAAGGGGTTCACGTTGCATTACCGATACCGGGAAACGGTCTACCACATCAACGTCCTACAAGTCAGCACCGGGAGCGGCGAGATGAGCGTGAGCGTTGATGGCGTTGAGCAACACGATATGGCAATTCCCCTTGTGGATGACCATCAGGAGCACTCGGTTGAGGTCCACGTACCGGCCGAGGTTCATGGAACGTAAACCTATAGACCGCGCAATCAGAAAACGTTACGCACTGAGATCGAGTATCTTTTGAGTGAGAACCTGTTGACTCCTTGAGGTATCTTGGGCGCGCGTAATACCTCTTGACCGCGGCCTCCATGGCGTCTAGCATGACGCTGAGCGGTATTGAAACTCGCTGGCGGTTCTATTTCGCGCCTGTCGAACGTTCTTCCTGCGTGTGGAATGTTTCAGCCTCCGCCGTTCCTCTGCAGAGCGTTTCCGACCTGCTGTGATGAAGAGGTCTGACTACCAGGACTGAGCGGATTAGGTTCTGAGGGACACATGAGTCGGCGGACATGTCGTGGACTTCTCGGTACAGGCCTACACTATAAGGAGAGATGCGATGACACCAGAAGAACAGATTGCGAAGATGAAGAAAGCAATCGCTCAGGCCATTAAGGTGATGAGCGACCGGTTTGGATCGACGGAGGGAGATGTTGGTAGGGCTATTGATGAGCTGAAAGCGTCTATGCAGACGGCACCGGTCGCGACGGCTCAGGCTCCTCAGGGCATGCCAGCTGTGAGTGCTGGGGCATAGTGGACGCACACACAGATCAGGCAACACGATGATCGCTTGACGAAGGTGCTCGCCGGTTTTCAAGGCGTTGGTGCCTGGCGATGGGTATGGTATTAATCGTTGTCGACGAAACGTACTTTCAGAGAAAGAGGAAGCCACCATGCCGGACGATAGAGAAGATAAGAAGATTCATGCCGCATCCAAGCCGGCCAGTGCTCTATCACGGAAACCAGCCGACGGCGATTTGACGTGCAGTGAATCCCAGATTGAGGACATTCTCTCTGAGGGTGAGTCCAGCAAGCCGATGAGCAAGAGCGACAAGGGTCTACATGCGAAACGTCAACCGAAGTCGTCGCGGTAAGCAGGCCGGGATAAGGTGAGGCTGTTGTTGCCAGACCTGACGAATATTCGCTAATTTCAATTTCTCTTCGGTCCAAAGGACAATCGTGCAGAACGTTCTTGCCTGATTTTCCTCGCTCCCCGATATCGCCGCTATGTGATACATCGTGGAACGGCTGATGATTATCGGCATACGGAGGGATAATCTGTGCCGAGAGCGTAATAGGGGAGCGGGTCTATGACCAAATGCACGAATGATGTGAGGCTTCGGTGGCCTCTTCCAACCTATGACGATTGGTCTACTCCATTCGCCGAATCGTTGCTGCAGCATCTGGATCTTAGACCTGGAGCGTCCATCCTCGATATTGCCTCCGGTCACGGGATCCCCGCTTTTTACCTGGCGGAGCAGGTGGGGACTACAGGGCAGGTTCTGGCTATCGATTATAGTGAGGGGCAGATTGCGCGTGCTCGCACAATCCAAGGCGTAGACCTTCCATGGCTGAGGTTTGAATGCTTAGATATGCGTGCGCTGCCTCAGCACCTGCCTTGTTTCGAACGTATCACCGGCAATCTATCCGTCATGTTTTTCCGTCCCCATCGGTTCGAAGTTGTTCAGGGTTTGCTGGATCATCTCAAGCCAGGAGGCCAACTGGTGTTGACCTTTCCTTCCCTCGGCACATTCGAATCGCTGTGGCGTCGAATCGATCAGGAGATGGCGGTTCGTGGTCTCCTGGTGGAACGCCGTCGGTTGGAAGCCTATATTGCCGAACGTCCGTCAGCCGCAGATGCTCATGGATGGTTGGATCGGCTTCATCTCGCGCGCGTTATTGTAGCCGAGTATCCGTTGGAAGTTGCGACGGGAGGCGGTCAGGCGTTCCTCCAGCACCCACTGCTCCGGGGTGGTTTCCTCGATGATGCTTACGAGTGTTTTGAGGATCAGCGGTTGGCAGACGAGGTGATGACTAAGGTTTCGGAAGATGTCGAAAGCTTCAGGCCGCTCGTTGCACAGCGATGTGTGTTGTCAGGGTGGAAGCTGTAGCAGGATACTGAAAATTCCTCCAACGTCGTTCTCGGTTCGTCAAAATGCTCAACGTATCCCAGATGGTACGCCTCCAGTTTTGACTCACCTGCAGCCTAGTTGGATGCCCCTTTGAGCATCCTGCAGGAGCGCATTACTATTGGGCGCACGAGCAGGCCATTAATGTTCTCCAGAAAGGATCGCCAGGCCAGCGACGTTCAGATTAGAGTCGATACCCAAGTTCTGCGATGTACATGTCCACGCCTAAGCTGGAAGATCCGTTCAGCCCAGCATCAGAGAAGTGTTGGACACGAACGCCGGCATAGATGTGTGAAAATGGACTGACTTGAGCCCCCAAGGTTGCGACAATCTGAACGGGCCCCCCGAAATCTTGCACACCGAACGTATGGTTGCTGAAGAGTCCCGCTCCCACTCCAGTATCGAAGGTAACCAGTCCTTTCCAGCCGCTCAGTGCGAGAACAGGCACGGCCGTCATCATCAGACCGTTCTCATTGGCCCCCGTTAGTAGCCCCGCGCTTGCGATCAGTCTCGTCTCCAGACCCCAGATGTCTCCACCGAGTGGCCAGGACCAGGGGAGTTTGATGAGCGCTGCGACGTCGTACAGGTGGAAATAGTATTTTTGCTCTTTCCCCATGAAGGGGATTTTCTCACCGAAGCCGATGCGAGGGCCAATACTCAAGAGGGTAATGTCTCCTGCAAAGCTGGGTGTTGCACATAATGCTGTGGTCATTCCGAGGATCATGATCAGATGCAGAAAGCGCGTTCGTTGGTTGCATCGCATGTGTGGTCTCTCGGTCATTGAAAATTATTGTGACACGATCCGACGATTCCTCCAAGACTTCTCATCTATGGTCATAGCCTGTATGCAGCGTGTGGCGCTCCGTATGGCACAGATGAGGCGAGATTTTTTTAGTGTCACAGTGGTTGTAACAATGTTCGAGTGCGGCAAAGACACAATTCAGGAGGCCTGCCGATGTATTGGGTCTGAGCTGCGACAGACAGAGAATTGTTCGCTAGAGTAACCTGAATCTGAGATGGGAGGGGTGTGCTAAAGCATGAAGGGGCGCTTCAATCGAAGCGCCCCATCTTCAGCTAGTACATGTGAGCGCTGGATTAGAAACGACCGCGACCACCGCGATCGCCACCGCCACCGCCACCACCGCCGAAACGTCCGCCGCCACCGCCGCCGCCACCCGTTCGAGGTTCTTGTGGCTTGGCCTCATTGACCGTTAGCGGGCGTCCGTCCATTTGTGAGCCGTTCAATGCGGTAATCGCAGCTTTGGCTTCTTCTTGTGTGGCCATCTCGACGAAGCCGAAGCCTCGTGATTGCCCGGTGAACTTGTCCGTGATCACACGCGCAGACTCGACGGTGCCGTGCGCCGCGAAAAGGGTGGTGAGTTGTGATTCAGTTGCCGCATAGGGCAACCCGCCGACATAAAGTTTTGAACCCATGGGGGTTCCTCCTTCTGAAATTGATATTGATTGAGACTCGAGAACACATATACGAGGGGAAGGGACGGGCCGAAGACGCGAACAATGCAGCGACTTGGATCGAGCTTCCGGTCAGATTCTCGGTAACAACAACATCGGTGATGGGCCGTTCCATTCGCTGTTTCATGCGAGACCCGCCGCATGAGACAAAGACATCCTAACAGAGGCACAAGGGAAAAGCTATAGACGTAGGTTTTTCTCATTGTGAAGTGCCTGCCCGCCGAAAGATAGATTGCATGAATGGTGTAAGAGGCAGGATTGAGGTTGCCAAGTCGTGCGAGAGGGACCGACCACCAACTTATACATCCGCATTACCGGTGGGGCCGGGGCCAGGCCAGATGAGATAGGGCGGCCGTTTCATCGTCTCCGCTGATCGCGGGTACAGGCGTTGGGCATAATTGTAGGCGTCCTCTTGTGCAACGAGGCACGTGGCTGCGTCGAGAGGGTTGGAGATGACGTGGAAGGTCCCGCGGTCATCTGCTGCGATGGTTGCCATATAGAGGGCACATGAAAAACTTCCTTCTTTTGAGCAGGCAGTGCTGATCAAAAGGTGCGATCCATCTGGAAACGTGACGATGGGGTCCAAGTTGGTACGGCTCATATCTATGACCCTTCCATCACGTGTTTGATTTTATACGGCTTGGTTTGCATAGGGAGTGACATACAGTCTAAGGAGGTGCCCATCCCATTTGGTTCCTTCAAGGGCGACCACGGCGTTTAAGGCCTGTTCACCGGACCCCATTTCTACAAATCCATATCCGGCGGATCTTCCTGTATGTTTGAATCTGACCACGTACGCTCTGGCAACAAGACCGTAAGAGGTGAAGATGCCGCGTAACTCGCAGTCCGAAATGCTCTCAGGAAGTCCCCCCACATATAGGACGCGTTTTCCCATCGTGATGTCCTTTGTCATGGATCAGTTCGTCCGAGCCAGTGAGTCTTCGACATATGGGCCAGTCCGCAGTGATGTGGCAAGACCGAGTGAGTACAGACCGTGGATGACCCATTTTGAGGGATCGAAATGGTACCCCTCGCCAAATGTTACAGGGGACACGAGCCAGCTATCTCTACTGGAGTCTGACGTGCCGTGGGGCTGCCGTCCCCATAGATGACAAATGGAGTTGATGAAAAACGTCGAATTCAGTACGGCGAATGTGCGTCCGACGCCGGCGAGGAGAAAACAACCGATTCCACCCCTCACGCCATTGAAGAGAAAGCCCACGAGAAACGTGCCGGCCAGGCCCGCACGGAGCAGAAGGGGGTAGTATTTATGTTGCCAGATGGCCACGGGATCGTTTGCAACACGCGTCGCATACTTTGGGTCGGCGTATCGGTCGGTGATAAAGATCCATCCACAGTGGCTGTGCCAGAAGCCGTGTTGTGCATTGTACGGATCTTTCTCCTCGTCACAATGCGCGTGATGACGCAGATGATCAGCAGCCCATTTGATGGCGGAGTTCTGTAGTGCCCAGGCACCTCCAATTAAGAGTGTGCATTTGACCCAGTTTGGGCAGGTAAAGCTCCGATGGGCCATCAACCGATGGTAACCGACGGTGATGCCCAATCCGCTGACGATATAGAGCAGTCCAAATAGTGACCAATCGATCCATGTGTAGTGGTACAGATATCCATAGAGGGGAATCCCGATTATTGCGTCAGCAGTAATTGAGCAAAAGATGATGGCTGTCCAGATGCCATGACGACTGTTGATCTTGATTGCGACACTCGAGGGAGTGATGGCAAATGTGGGTGATTGTGAATTCTCAGCTGGCTGTTTTGTCTGGTCCATGGGTCCTCTTCATCCTGAATGAACTGGCACTGGCAGCTTTAGGTTTTCACTCCGCGCAGCCTGTTGTTTCGATCAACCTCTGCCATCGGCAATCACTGTCTACCGAGTCTACATGTCTGACTGGAGTAAGCGGGGCACAGATGCATAATGCCCGGCGGCTTCCTTTATAAGCCGTGCGTGTAGAACCGAGCAGAAACTAGAACATCAATCGCGCAGAGTTTAGGGGGAGGGAGTGAAGGCGCGAGGGATAGGGCGTGACTTAACTACATATAATTGAAGTTTAACACAGACCGCATGCTATAGCGAACCTCTCAGCGTTCCATGACACAAATGAGCCAGATTGGGGTCGTTCACTCGATTTCGATTTCGTGATCCCCATGTATCAATCGTTCATACCGCTTGGCGGAAAGTCTTAGCGAGCTGCACAAAGCGGAGGAAGCTTGAGGCGCAATATTGCCAGCGAACGAGTAGGCGGCGTTTCCATTGCAGCCATGCAAAGAAGCACTCGACAAGCCAGCGGCATTGGTATCGCGGAGGTGGCGTCTGTTTCGCGTCTTGAGTTCCCGGGTGGGCCGGTGCGGGACGGTCATGTTCACGCCGTCCTGCTTGAGATCGTCTTCGAGCCCGTCACTGTTATACGTCCGAATCCCGCTCGCATCATGTCTGGCAATGGGTTGTGCTGTCGTTTCTTCTATGGGCTTAGGCCAAGTGTCCGACAGCCTGCGGATATTCTTGGTCCTGCGATTAGTATCAGGTCCCGCCATATGACCCTCCTTGGTGGCGTACCCTAAAGCGGACAAGATGATGTGCTATCTACACTACGTTTCAAGAAAGTTGACGACAGGGAAGGCTTACTGTACGATGAATTCCACGTGGTTGTCGTAGTAGTCCGACGGCACCGCTGTATACACCATAACGGACTTCGCGATCGCATCGCGACTAGGTCCTGTCGGAGTTGACGCCTTCCCGGTTTCTCTCCCCTCGGTTCTCAGATCCTGTCTTCATGCGATCACACTGAAAGGATCGTGCATTGCATACTTCTGCTCACGCGAGTTTTCATACCCTTGGTCTATCTGAACCGCTCTTGCGGGATTTAACAGCAGCCGGCCTGGTGGTTCCCACTCCCATTCAGGCTCAAGCCATTCCACCAGCTCTTGAGGGCCGGGATGTCATTGGTTGTGCACAAACGGGTACGGGGAAGACTGCCGCATTTGTTATCCCCATGATCGAACGGCTCGCCGCCCTGCCAAAAGGTCAGCCGCAAGCCTTGATTCTCGCACCGACGAGAGAATTGGCCCTGCAGATTTCTGGCGCCATTGAGAAACTCGGTCGGAGCCACAGCATCTCTGCCACGGTCATCGTAGGGGGGAGCGATATGCAGGCGCAGATCAGAGGGTTACGCCAACGGCCCGATGTCCTGGTTGCCACGCCGGGGCGGTTGCTGGACCATATGTGGAATGGGACGGTCAACTTGGCTCCGATGAAGATTCTGGTGCTCGATGAAGCCGACCGTATGCTTGATATGGGCTTCGCTCCACAGATAAATCAGATTCTCGACGCGTTGCCGATAGAGCGGCAGACCTTACTTTTCTCCGCCACGATTCAGACAGATGTGACCCACCTGGTTCAAACAAGCCTGAGCGGAGCTGTTCGTGTGATGATAACACCTGCCTCAACCACGGCTGAAGGTGTGACGCAGACGGTACATCATACGAGTTCTCAGGAGAAAACGAAGCTGTTGGTATCGTTGCTGGCGACAGAACGAGGGACAGTCCTGATATTCGCCCGGACAAAGAGTCGGGTTGATCGACTCGGTCAATCGCTTGAACAGGCCGGTCATCGTGTTGCGGTCATTCATGGAGACAGAAGTTTGCCTCAACGCCTTCGCGCGCTCGACGGATTTAAACGAGGGCAGGTCAGAATTCTTGTTGCGACGGATATTGCTGCCAGGGGAATAGATGTAGCCAATATTGGTCACGTGGTCAATTATGATATGCCAAACTGCCCGGAAGACTATATCCATCGTATTGGACGGACAGCTCGAATGAAGATGACTGGGCGAGCCACAAGTTTTGTGACCTTTGAGGATCGTGATCAGCTGTGCGCGATCGAAACGTTGTTGGGGAACTCTCTGCCATTGGCAGAGGGAAGCCCCAGCCTTCATGATCGGTCGTACGTGAGAATGACTGAACGGCCAAGAGGTCATCGCCCGCAGTGGGGCTACCAGAGGAGGACCAAAGCGGGCGTCAATTGATCCTGTCGTACCGGAGAATGACTTGATTCTAAAGAATAGAATCGTACGGCTAGCTGGGATGAAGCGGTGTGCTTGGGCTCATGGGGTAAAGGCGTGAATGATCGGCGGGGGTTATTGTTCCCGAACCAGATATTGACGAGCGGGGTGTGAAAAAGAAGACTTTGAATTGCTTCCAGTGGTAAGTCGCTACAGATAGATTGATGGAACACGTTGTCGGTTTTGGCGAAGCCAGATCTTGACTCGGAAATAGTGTCGTGAGTCTGAAGTTTGATGACAAAATCGAGCGATGCTTGCGAGCGTATCGTCCACCGTTTTGGTTCACGCAAAAGGTTTGGAGTGGTCATCGGTGTGGCTGATGTATGCGCGGATGCAGTCCGAAGCGCCTGGGTGCTGCGAAGGAGCCAGGCGTAGTTGTTTCTTCGGACAGCAAGGCACACCAGCGCTCCAGTAAGTTGAGCCAGGACGCGTTGGTCGAGGCGCATGGGCAACAAAGGGTTGCGTACGATCTAGGACTTGGATTTGTGCGGTCTCACCCACACACAGTGCGAGGACCTGGTCCGGTCGATTCAGGTAGAGTCCTACATTGTCCCCTTCTCGATGAAGAGTGGGTCCTGGGAACGCGTAACGGTCTCGGTCCTACGCTATCTGCCATGATCCCGCTTTCCAGTGAGTTGCCGCTGGGGGAGTCTGCTCTACGTCAGGGCGAGGACCCCGCTCCAACCCCCATCACTGGGGCGCCAGGCGGATCGACCGGCACCACCCAACGCCGCTGTCATCATCTTATTCCCATCCCTGAAGACGATACCTTTCTGCCGGCGGTTTCAGACGCAGGACTCTAGAGCATGCTTAGTTTATGGCTCTCTATAGCCTGAGTCGTCTAGGTAGCGCGTACATTCATCGGGTGGGAGGCATTCACTCAGTGTGCTGATTTTCTGCCAAAACGTACCAACGGTACGGGGGGTAGCCTGCGGCGTAGTGTATTGAGTTTGGTAAACAGTGTGTCAATGCGATTGAAATTGGGGGAATACGGCTGGAGATAGCGGAGGAGTGCCCCACTGAGTCAATGACCTCTGCTTGCCGCGCGGGTGTGTCCCGCACCGAGTCGGTTCATCCAGAGTACCAGCTTTGTGGTATCCATCGCTGGCTGAGGGGCTGTCTGCCACTCACGCCGAACAATTGGCACGTTGGAGCGCGTTTGCTCGCAGGTGTGCGCGCCCATTTGTCGACTTGATGCCACAACGCGGGCGATTTGATTGTAATTCCATAGCGCTAGGCGTGCATACCGATCCACGAACGTGAGGTCGTCTCTTTCCCTGAGCCAGGCCCGAAGCATCGGCTCCATCTCGACCAATTGTGACCGTCGGAGGTCCCCCTCGGGAGACTGCCAGGCTGTCCCGTCTGCCTGCGACGGGTTCGCATCCGATACAGCCAGACCTGGGTTACCTTAAATCGGTTCGCAATGGCCGTCGGAAGATCCTCACGCTCTAGTGCGCGAAGTACACAGTCCTTTAAATCCTATGAAGAGGAATTCATCCATCCTCATCCATCGAGAGTCTACTAGAGGAGATCAAACAGAGTGGATATGCCCACATCAAAAATGCTCAAGCTCTGCGCTAGATAGAAGGTCGGATATAGGCGATTGGGACTGGTGTGTTTGCAGTAATCTATTGAGAAATAATCTGACGCAACGGCATGCCAGATATGGCCTAATAGTGACTTAACAACATCAGGCGACCGTAGCAGGTAACCATTTTATAAGGCCGAGCGTGGGGAGAGTGATGTATGAGGCTTACGCTTACGTTACCTTTAATACAGAGGCTCTTGGGGGCCCCACTGAAGCCCTGCCAAATCTGGATCTTCCCCTGCATCTGTATTTAATGGGCGAGCCGGTTTCTCAGTTTTACGCTGTTCTCGACGGGCATCTTTTTCACGTCGCTGAATTTGTTTTGCTTTTTCGCGGTCACGTTTTGCGATGGTGGTTTTCCCTGCTCGTCCGATGGTGCCCTCCTTGGTCTAGCAACTCATAGTAAGTCGCCGATTGCTTGCTGTTTATTAGGGTTTCCCACACATTTTTTTCATTGAGGACTACGATTACTCTGCCACGCCGCGCCGTCTCTTGTTGCTTGAGTCAGGAGCATGGCCAGTAGTCTTAGTTTCTCGCTCAGCTGTGCGTGAACGGGTACCCTGGCCGAACCCACGGCTTGCCATGCTTGATACCTGCCGACGGATATCTTCCATTGAAGTACTTAGGCTGTTATCAAGAGGATTGGGTAGGCCAAGCACCTCCCAACGAATCTTTGGCTTTCGTGTCGCCCGTGCACGATTCTTTCTCGTTTTGTCGGCTCGCCATCCAGAGGATAGCTTCATACATGCTCCTTTATGGAACTGGTTGTTTCCATTGTGGAATACCATGTTCCGTCCATCTTTTCGTCTAGCATCTACGCGCAGGATGTTAAGGATCGAAAGAGCAATGGCGATTCACGAGTAGTTGCGCTGAAATCATTAAATGAAATTCGATGCGCGCAAGGCTAGTGTTAACTCGTTAGAGTAGGTCAGGGTACCATGGGTCATGATGAGAGTCAAATGGTGTAGTTAGGGTTTGTCAACCCAATTTAGAAATGTCCTCTTTCTCCCAAAATAGAAATGTCCGGATTATGTCTTCGCCCCTCTCGCCGGTGTTCGTCGCTCCGGTCGAGGGCGTCGGCGCCACGGATGATCCGGCCTCGGCGTGACCGGGCGCCGAGGGACTTGGGCCGTGGGAGGCTCAGCCACTCTCTCGGGACGAGCGGGGATGGCGCGATAGTCCAGTGGTCGGCCGTGGTGCGTGATCCGCCTCGTCCCATCGATCCGTTCTTCCATCTGCACCTGGGTCGCCCGGATGTTGTCGCGGATCTGATAGAACTGCCGGTGGTGGGCTACGGTCCAATCGCAGCGCAGGACGCGCGTGGTTTTGAGGCTGAGACTCCGGTCCAGGTCGCGGCGCGGGGGACAGGGCCGATGGAGATCGGCAGGCTGCGTCGGCGGGATGGCAAAGCGCTGGTTCTAGATCGGCAGATAGTTCTCCAGAAACTAATTCGCCGCCTCCAGCGTCGAGACCTTTGCCAGCCGCAGATCCTTGACCAGTCGATCCCGGACGGTCTTAAAGAGCCGCTCCACCCGACCCTTCGCCTACGGCGAGTGAGCCGGGATCAGCTCAACAGCCAGCTCGCTCACGCGACATCTATCCTGAAACTTACCTTTTCTGGGGTCCGCAGGTTTGAGGGCTTGCCCGGCTCCGATGAACGAGCCCGGCGTGGCTTTCGGCCCTGCCTTGCTGTTCAGCCCTCGCGCCTGGCGCATCGTCAGCCCCAATACCTCCCTGGGCTCCTGCTGTCGTGTGTCGTTGCCCATCGCGTGTCGAATCACATGCACCCGCTTCAACTCCGGCACACTCATCCGTACGGTCTCCTCTCTGACCGCGCGGCCTTCCCAGTCAGGGCCGTGAGTCGACGCAAGAGGACGTTTCTACTTGAGCCAAACGGACATTCTCATGTTGGGATTACGGAAGGTAATGAGGCAGGCGGACGGGTTTTTTATGGAATGAAAACGATGGAGTCATGTATTCGTAACTCTGCGTGACCTGTGCTCTTTGAGCCAGATTACTTGATGGCAACCGATTTGACGTCTTTAAACGTGGTCTGGCCAAGTAGGACTTTCTGAACCCCGTCCTGCAAAAGGGTGGTCATGCCCTCTTCAATGGCAGCTTGTAGCATCTCTTCAGTTCTCGCCTTGGTCTGAATCAAGCGTTTGAGCGTGTCCGATCCCAGAAGCAGCTCATGGAGGGCGACACGTCCCTTAAACCCAGTGCGGTTGCAGGTTTCACATCCCTTTCCTCGGGCCAGTCGGAACGTATTGTCTTGTGGGATTCCGAGCTTATCCCAATGTGCAGGCCCATAGCCCTGGCGGATTTCTTCGTATTCTACCGCCGTTCCAACGTACTGCTCCTTGCAGTCCTTGCAAATCCGGCGTGTGAGGCGCTGGGCGAGGACTCCCAACATCGCATCGGCAAAACTAAAGGAATCGCAGCCCATATCGAGAAGTCGAGTGACCGTTTCTACTGCACTATTTGTGTGGAGGGTGCTCATGACGAGGTGTCCGGTCAATGAGGCTTCAATGCCGATTTCTGCCGTTTCTTTATCTCGCATTTCTCCAACCATGATCACGTCAGGATCGGCCCGAAGAAAGGCGCGCATGGCTTTGGCAAAAGTGAAATCGATCTTTGGCTGAACTTGAACTTGCCGGAGACCGTATTGAGTGATTTCGACGGGATCCTCAGCCGTCCAGATCTTGATGTCCGGCGTATTGATGAAGCCAAGGACCGAATGCAGAGTTGTGGTTTTTCCTGATCCGGTCGGCCCGACGCAGAGAATAATGCCGTAGGGTTTTGCCGCGATCTCCTTGATGGCGGTCAGATTACGGTCCGAGAATCCCATTTTGTCGAGTGGTAAGGGTTCGCTCGCGGCGAGGATGCGCATGACCACGTCTTCGTTGTACCCGGCAGTTGGAATGGTCGCGACACGTAACTCGATGTCCTTGCTATCCGACAGTTTAAATTTGATCTTACCGTCCTGAGGTTTGCGCCGTTCTGCAATGTCGAGGCTGGCCATAATTTTTAGGCGCGAGACGATGGCGCGTCGATAGCTTTGCGGAATCTTCATGTACTCGAAACAGTCTCCATCGACTCGAAATCGAACAAGAGTTTCACGTTTTTCGCCATAGGGTTCGACATGAATATCAGAGGCGCCTTGTCGGTACGCATCTGCGATGATCTGATTGGCCAGTCGCACGATGGCGTTATCGTTTTCGTCGAGGCCGCCTCCGGCGTCCTCAGTGGCCGCTTCTTGGGCTTCGTTGACGAGCTCGCCAAGAATGTCGGAGACGTTTTCGTCCAGCTTTCGGGTGGGGTTCGAGTCTCCCTGTCCTGTAGCGGAACCAAGGAACTGGGCAATATCTCGACGAAGGCTGATGGCAAAGCGAATGTTCAGGCCTGGGAACGTCCTTTTAATATCCGCCACGCGATCAAGATCACTCGGGTCATCCGTGAGAATTTCGATGGCGGTTCGGTCCCGCTTGAGAGGCATCCAATGGTTTTTCTTGAGGTAATCGACGTTGAGGTTTTTCAGGAGTTCAATATCGACGAGTGTGCGTTCGCTGTATTCGATGTAGGGGCATTTGTGAAACTGGGCGAGCGATTTTCCGATCTCGATTTTCGGCACCTTGTACTTTTCGATTAAGATACCCTCGAAGTCGGATTGCCCTTTTTTAGACTCGGCAATGGCGTTGTCCAAGTCACTCTGAGCAATGTGCTTGTTTGCGACCAGACGATCGAACTTACTCGGGTTCTTCTTTGAGACTTTGCGAAGGTTGAAGAAGGCAATGCCGAGTGCTTTTGCAATCTCCGCGACGGACTCTTCGTCCTTTCGTGTGAATCGCCCGCCTGATTTTTTATTGAGGAGTTGGAGGACACCCATCAAATACTTGTTTTCTGCTACGATCGGATAGGTCAGAACTTGTTTCGTTTTGAATCCGGTCCGTTTGTCATAGGTTGTGTCGTGGACGAGTGCGGGGTGGACGCCTTGAAGCTCTGCGATGTTATATGCGTCGGCGATGCTCACTGGCCGGAGATATTTAGCGCAGAACCCCGCCAGGCTTTGTTCTGAGATCGGAATGCGGAATTCTTCGATGCTATCGATGTGAGGGGCTTTAGAGAAAATCTCTTTCTTTTCCGGATCGAACGCAAAGATGGTGAGGTCTTCGGCATCGAAGACGCTGAGAACTTCTTTGCGCAGATCGAGGAAGATATAGTCAAGATCGCGCGCCGCATGGATTTGCTCTGTGATGCGCTTGACATGTTCAGAGAATGCTATTTTCTGCTGAAGGTCTTGAGGGCTTTTGGCGACCGGAGTGGCTTCCATTTCAAGGGCTCCCAGCCTTCATCCATGGAGACATCGTCGTACGCTCAATGAAGAGTGCGTAGAATGCCTGTAATACACATGCTGTGATGCAAGGATTGAAAATCAGTGTAGCTGATCGAGGTTGGAAGGCAAGGAAAAGGCAGTTTCAGACTGGGAATGGTGACAGAAGTGGCAAAATGGAGAATCAATCCATTGGTGAGTGAGAGGGCATTCAGTTTGTTCGTTGTTGAAGTAGATGAGCGGTGACTTGCGCCGGAGGCAGCTTGAGTTTTACTCCATCCTTTCGGGTTTTAACCTCGACCACTCCTTCGGCGAGGCCTTTGTCTCCGACAACCACTTGGAATGGCGCTCCCATCAGGTCCGCATCGTTGAACTTCACGCCAGCTCGCTCATCCCGATCATCCCAGAGGGTTTCGAGCCCTGCCGCTTGCAATTCCTCATAGAGCTGCGCGGTGACCTGGGCAGTTTGTGCTGACTGAGTGAGTGGGAGGAGATGGACATGGAACGGCGCGATCGGATAGGGCCAGATTATCCCTTTTGCGTCGTGGTTCTGTTCAATCGCTGAAGCGGCAGTTCTGCCGACCCCGATGCCGTAGCATCCCATCACGGCGAGACATTCGTTCCCATGAAGGTCCAGGAAGGAGGCCTTCATGGCTTCGCTATATTTGGTGCCGAGCATAAAGACATGTCCGACTTCAATGCCTTTCGTCGTCTTCAACGTTCCATCTTTTTTCGGTGACGGATCTCCTGCGCAAGCGCTGCGGAGATCGGCGAACTGCTCGACCTGAAAGTCGCGATCCCAATTGGCATCGACGTAGTGCGTGTCACGCTGATTGGCCCCGACGATCACGTTACGCAAGGCTTTGACCGCGTGGTCGGCAATGATCCGGACGTGTTGTAGGCCTATGGGGCCGGCAAACCCAATCGGTGCGCCAGTGACGCGCTCGACAACGGCAGGATCTGCAAGCGCAAGATCCGTCACTCGTAGGAATCGTTGAATCTTGACCTCGTTCGCCTCATGGTCTCCCCGTATCAGCACGGCGACCGTGTCTGTTCCTGTCGAGTAGAGGAGTGTTTTTACAAGGTGCGCTGGGGAAGCGTTCAGGAATTTTGTCACGTCGTCGACGGTCCGGCAGTGGGGCGTTTGGACGGAGCGAAGTGGCCGCGCGACTTCGGTGTTCATATCAGTAGGGGGCAGCACTTCAGCCTGCTCGATGTTGGCGGCATAGGTGCCGGTATCGCTGTAGACGATGGTGTTTTCACCTGTTTCTGCGAGCACCATGAACTCATGAGATGAGCTGCCGCCGATCAGGCCTGTGTCGGCTTCCACGGCACGGAAGGTGAGGCCACAGCGGGTGAAGATACGATGATAGGCATCATACATTTTTTGATAGCTGATCCTGGCGCTTGTTTCGTCTTGATCAAAGCTGTAGGCGTCCTTCATGATGAATTCGCGCCCGCGCATGAGTCCGAAGCGGGGTCGGATTTCATCTCGAAACTTGGTTTGGATTTGATAAAAGTTCAGCGGCATCTGCCGATAGGAACGAACTTCACGCCTGAACAGATCTGTAATCACTTCCTCATGGGTCGGTCCCAAGCAGAACTCGCGCTCGTGGCGGTCTTTGAACCGGACTAACTCTTTGCCGTAAAAATTCCATCGGCCGGTTTCTCGCCATAATTCTGCGGGAGAAGCGATGGGCATCAGGAGCTCCTGGGCTCCTGCCCGATTCATTTCTTCCCGAATGATCTGTTCAACTTTTCGAATGACCCGAAGCCCGAGTGGAAGGTAGGTGTAGATGCCTGCTGCCACTTTGCGAATCAGACCGGCTCGGAGCATGAGCGTATGGCTGACGGTTTCCGCTTCGCCGGGGGCTTCTCGCAATGTGGGGATTAAGAGTTGAGATGTTCTCATGATGTTGTGAGTGAGGACACACGGTCATGCGGCCTGAAGGTCATCGCATCTAACGCATCAGTGAGAGGGAAAATGTTGTGCTGACATGACGAGTTCGACATTGAGACGTTCGAACTCATGTCTTATTTAAGGAAGATTCGCTCGATGTCATTCCAGAACGCAAAGATCATGATACCCACTAATAGCACGAGTCCGGCCTGTTGAGCGAGTTCTCTCTGGCGCTCACCGAGTGGTTTGCGGAGGATGCCCTCAATCAGAAAAAACAAGAGATGTCCACCGTCGAGAATAGGAATGGGAAGTAGATTGAGGACGCCTAGATTGATACTCAGTAGGGCGATGAGATAGACGACGTTTGAGGCGCCCTGTGCAGCGGCTTCTCCAGATATATTTGCAATTGTCAGCGGCCCCCCGATGTTTTTGCTGGAGATATCCCCAACAATCATCTTGTAGAGACCGACGACCGTCAGTTCGGTCAAGCCCCATGTGGCTCTCAAGCCGTCATACAGCGATAGTAAGGGGGTGCTGGAGCGTATCAGTGAACGGCTGCCTGGGCCTGCAAGGCCGATCTTGCCGACTTCCACCGACTGGCCGTTGACCATCTCCTTTTCAGCAGAAGGTGTCACAGTCAGAGAGACTCGTTGTCCATCCCGTAAGACTTCTATGTGTAGTTCGCGGTTGGGGCTCTCTCTCACCAGGCTAGTCATCTGGAACCACGTATGGATCGTTTGGCTTTCGATCTTGACTACATGGTCTCCAACTTGAAGTCCAGCTTTTGCCGCAGGAGAACTCTGTACAATTGACGTGACGAGGGGCGGTGCTTCTTCGATACCGAGATAGTATAGGGGGTCTTGCGCAGCGGGCTGTGGTCTGGGTGAAATTGCGGGCGTAACTGTCAGCGTTTTACTCTGTTCTCCTCGTTTGATCTCAAGGGTCAGCGGCTGCCCTTTACTCTTCGCCACTGCGTCGAAGAGTTCCGCCCTTGTCGAAATATCGTGTCCGTTGACTCCGCTTATATGATCTCCGATTTGCATGCCTGCGGTATCGGCGGGAGAACCGGGCACCATCGCTTCAACGTCGGGGGTGAGATCCTGGAATGATGGGATCGGAAGCGGCGCGCCGGTTGCGAGCCATCCGGCAAAAATGAGATAGGCCAGGATGAAGTTAAACCCAGGTCCTGCAGCGACGATCAGGACTTTGCCCCATAAGCTTTGGTGCGCAAACGATCGCGTACGATCTTCTTGTGTGGTGGCCTCGGTCTCATCTTCGCCGAACAATTTGACATAGCCACCGAGGGGAATGGCCGAGAGAAGGTATTCTGTTTCGCCCATTTTTCTGCCGATGAGCTTGGGTCCGAAACCAAGTGAAAACTTAAGAACTTTCACGCCGACCCAGCGAGCGGCCAGGAAATGTCCGAGTTCATGGAATGCGACGAGCACGCCAAGCACGATGAGAAACCACCATGCCTTCTGCATGAGCAGCCAGATAGTATCGGGGGACCAGGTAATTGCCATGAACACGGTGTACGCTCCTTCGTATAGACCTAGCGTGCCAACGCCACTACCAACGATTCTGCCTTCTCGCGAGCCCAGCGATCCGCCTCCAGCGCGTCTTCCAGCGACTCGATGTCTTTGATGGTGTGGAGATCCATCGTGCTGCGAATGATTCCTGCAATATCGGTGAACCGGATGCCTCCGTTCAAGAATGCCTCGACCGCAATTTCATTGGCCGCATTCATCGTCGCGGGCATCGTACCGCCGACCCGAAGGGATTCATAGCCGAGACTTAAGCAGGGGAAACGGTCGTGATCCGGTTTGCAAAATGTCAACTTTCCCATCTCGGTCAGATCCAACGAAGGCAGATCGAGCGGCATGCGTCCAGGATAGTTCATCGCATAAGAAATGGGTGTTCGCATATCCGGCAATCCTAACTGGGCGATCATGGAACGGTCTACATATTCTACCAGAGAATGAATGATGCTTTCCCGATGGATCATAACTTCGATTTGTAACTCCGGGATATCAAAGAGCCAGCGGGCTTCTACGACTTCCAACCCTTTATTCATAAGGGTTGCAGAATCGATCGTGATTTTAGCACCCATCTTCCAATTGGGATGTTGGAGCGCTCGTTCAGGGGTGACGTTGTGTAACTCCTCCTTGCTCAGGGGCCAGAGGGCTCCTCCGGAGGCTGTTAAGATCAGGCGGCGGACGTCCACTTTACGATGGCCTTCC
Source organism: Nitrospiraceae bacterium (assembly GCA_041743755.1). Lineage (GTDB taxonomy): Bacteria > Nitrospirota > Nitrospiria > Nitrospirales > Nitrospiraceae > Palsa-1315. The sequence continues at coordinate 23,131 of JBGTMB010000140.1, forward strand.
AATGACTGGAAGATCGCACTATGTTCGCTATCGACGGGGAAGATGCGTACGCCATGCCGCCGCGCCTCGTCCTGCATCAGTTTCCCGGCCATGACCATCGGCTCTTTATTGGCTAAGGCGACCTGCGTTCCGCTGCGGATTGCCGCAAGGGTGGGTACCAGACCAGCGCCACCGACGATGGCGGAAATGACGAGATCCGCTTCAGACGCAGAGGCGACCTGAATGAGACCATCTTGCCCAGACAAAATTTCGACAGGCAGATCCTCACAACGCTCCTGGAGCCTAGCTGCCGCGACGGTATCCGATAGGGCAACCACGCGGGGTTTGAAACGGCGGATCTGCGCCTCGAGCTTTTCGTCATTACTGCCGGCCGTCAGCCCTGCCACGCGAAATTCTTCCGGGAACCTGTCCACAATATCGAGGGTGTTGGTACCGATCGACCCGGTCGATCCAAGGATGACGATCGTTTTCATACGTAGCTCCTTCAGTCAATCACTCGAAGTCGACTCACCATCGTGACATAGTAGTAGAAGACGGGGGCAGTGAACAAGAGACTATCGAGACGATCGAGCATGCCTCCATGGCCAGGAAGTATCCCGCCGGAGTCCTTCATGCCGACGCTACGTTTCATGGCTGACTCCGTCAGGTCGCCCCAGAGACCTGATAGCGTCAGCAGGGTGGCCAAGATCAAACAGTCGAGACCGGAAAAATCTGGGAAAAACCACCAACGCGCCGCGTATGCGACAATTATGGCACTGATCAAACCGCCCACCAAACCTTCCACAGTTTTTTTGGGACTGATCGTGGGGGCGAGGCGGTGTCGTCCATACAACGTGCCGATATAGTAGGCGCCGGTATCGGACGCCCAGGTCACCATCAGCAGAAAGAAGATGAGCCATTCGCCTTGAGGCAGAAGCCTCGTCATCGAGAGTGTGCTGAGCGTGAGGCCTAAATAAAGCATGCCGAATAAGGTCATCGCGCCGTCTCTCAGGCTCTGTTCAAGGGGTGAGCGGCTGAACATCGGCACGGAAATCGTACAGACAAGTGCGGCGAGGAGGGTTGGAACGATGACGCTCGGCCAGTGTGCTCCGAGGATCAGGGCGGCGAATCCCATCACGCCGATCCCGATCATCCAGGAGTGGCTGCGGTCGCCGAAACATAATCGGTAGAACTCGAAGAGGGCAAGCGCTCCCCCCAGGAGGACGACACCGGAAAATACGAGGGGCGGAAGATAGCGAATGACGGCATATAAGAGCGGCACGAGGACCAAAATGGTATAGATCCTGCGCGGATCAAATCGGGACGCTACCGTGCGTGGTGGTTCAGCCTGTTGCTGGCTGACGGTTTTGTACTCCTGCATGGGAAGGTTGAGATCGACCACTATGACGAAATAGCGCTGAGGACCCGGCCGAACCGACGCTCACGTCGCTGATATTCGAGCAAGGCCAGTAAGAGTTCGCGGCGACGGAAGTCAGGCCACAGTGTTGGAGAAAAATAGAGCTCGGTATAGGCGAGCTGCCAGAGGAGAAAGTTGCTAATGCGCGTTTCGCCGCTGGTGCGAACTAATAAATCAGGATCTGGCAGATCATGGGTGTAGAGGTATTGTTGGATACGGGACTCATCCACATCATCAGGCTGCAGTTTTCCGTCTTGGACTTCATGGAGGAGCTCACGCACAGCGTCGACAATCTCCGTGCGGCCCCCGTAACTGAGGGCAACCGTGAGATGGAGTTTGTCGAGATGGGCGGTTTCCTGTTCGGCAGCCCGGACCCATTGGAGTGCGGAGGCTGGGAGGGAATCGAGCCGTCCGATTGTTCGTAATCGTACACCCTGTTCAATGAGTTTCGAGCGCTCCGTTGAAAGATAGTATTCAAGTAAGCCCATGAGTGAGGAGATTTCTTGTAGAGGGCGCTTCCAATTCTCCTGTGAAAACGCATAAATGGTCAGGGCGTGGATGCCCAGTTCCAAGCAGACCGTAATCATTTCACGGACGGATTTGATTCCTTCCCGATGACCGGCAATGCGAGGGAGGTTTCGCAGTTTTGCCCATCGGCCATTGCCATCCATAATGATAGCGACGTGTTTGGGTAGAAGGTCTGGTTCAAGTCTAGCGGTAAGCTCTTCCAAGGGGAGCTGTTCGATGGCTGATGAGTCTTTCGTGTCCATAAGAATGCAGTCAGTAAAGATCCTGTTGCGCAAGAATGTACGGTAGGCGGGCAAAGTCTACTGGTGAGGGGGTAAAATGTCAAACGAATTTTAGTAAAAGTCCTGTAAAAGCGAAGAGTTGGATCAATTTTTGTTGCGCCTATTGAAAGCGATCAGCTATACTCCTGCTCTATTTTGACGGTCAATGGCTGTGAGGACTCGCAAACCATGGGTGAACTTGTTCAGTTGACGTCTTTCGGTCTGACCGAAGGCGAGGTGCTTGGGGCGCTCGGGCGGGTCAAAGTTCGAGATGTCGACTATGCCGACCTCTACTTTGAGTCCTGCGTATCGGAGTCAGTCTCAATGGAGGAGTCGCTCGTCAAGCGTGCGACAAAGAGTGTGTCTCAGGGCGTGGGGGTGAGGGCAACAGCGGGAGAAAAAACCGGCTTTGCCTATTCCGATGAGCTGACAAAGAAGGATCTCGAACTGGCCGCAGACACGGCTCGCTATATTGCCAATTCTCCAAGCGGGGCCGAGCAAGTTCCAGCGCCTGTCCGTCAACGTCCCACGCGGGATCTCTATCCAATCGAACGGGTACAAGCCGAAGTCGCCACGGCAGACCGTGTGGCCCTCTTGAACGCCATCGATGCCGAAGCGCGCCGGTATGACCCGCGCATTAAGAATGTCATGGCCTCGTTTAATACGGAATATAAGGTGGTCATCGTCGCCACTTCGGACGGCACGTTGATCGGCGATGTGCAGCCTCTTTCGAGACTGCAAGTGACTTGTATCGCAGAAGAGAACGGCCAACGGCAAGCCGGCTCATTCGGCGGAGGGGGTCGTGTCGGATTTCAGTTCTATCATGAGGGTGATCGATATCTGCGATTTGCACGTGAAGCGGCACGGGAGGCGATTCTCAACCTGTCTGCTGTCGAAGCGCCGGCGGGTGTGATGCCGGTTGTACTGGGCGGAGGGTGGCCGGGGATTTTGTTACACGAAGCCATCGGCCATGGCCTGGAAGCGGACTTCAATCGCAAGAAAACATCCGCGTTTTACAATCTTCTTGGAAAACGGGTGGCGTCCGACGTCTGTACGATTGTGGACGATGGGACTTTGCCGGACCGGCGAGGCTCGCTCAACATGGACGATGAAGGAACCCCGACCGGTCGTACCACGCTCATCGAAAACGGGATTCTGCGCGGCTATATCACCGATAAACTCAATGCGCGCTTAATGGGCATTCCCGTGACCGGCAATGGGCGGCGAGAAAGTTACAAGAGTGTGGTGCTGCCGCGCATGACGAATACGTTCATGTTGGCAGGAACATCGGACCCCGAGGAGATCATTCGATCGGTCGATCGCGGTCTCTATGCCGTCTCGTTCGGTGGTGGGCAGGTCGATATTACTAACGGTAAATTCGTGTTTTCTGCCAGCGAGGCCTATTTGATCGAGGGAGGGAAGGTGACAAGGCCGGTCAAGGGCGCAACATTGATCGGCAGCGGGCCGGAGATTCTTACCAAGGTCTCGATGGTCGGGCACGACCTCAAGCTCGACGAGGGTATTGGTACCTGTGGCAAAGAAGGGCAGTCTGTTCCAGTGGGCGTCGGTCTGCCGACCATTCGAATCGATGAAATCACCGTGGGCGGGACGCAGCGATGAATCAGCAAATACAACAGTACGATGGATATGGTCAGCTCGCCATCGATCTCTTAGCCAAGGCAAAGCGCAGTGGGGCGACGGAGGCGGATATTATTATCGCCGATGGGGAAACCTTCTCAGTGCAAGTTCGGTTGGGCGCCGTCGATCGCCTCACAAAAGCGCGAGAGAAGCATCTCGGCTTGCGTGTGTTTGTCGGAAAACGCTCCGCCAGCACCTCCACATCAGATTTCTCAGTGGACTCATTGGATCGACTCGTTACCGAGACCTGCACTCTGGCGAAGGCTGTCGTGGAGGACCATGTGTCCGGCTTGCCTGCGGCGGATCAGATGGCGGGAGAGAGGCCAGAGTTGGATCTCTACGATTCCACGAGACTGAATACAGAACAACAGATTGAACTCGCCAAACGGGTCGAGGCTGCTGCCATGTCGATGGATGAGCGTGTGACGAACTCGGAAGGGGGCGATTTCGATTCCTCCTCGGGGCGTGTGGTGCTGGGAAACAGTCATGGGTTCCTGGGGGAGTACCAGAGTTCTAGTTTCTCCATGTCGGTGTCGCCTGTCGCCACCGATCCGGAGACCGGGGCCATGCAAAGGGATTCCTGGTACTCTGTCCAACGGAAATTCGCCAAACTGGATTCCCCGGAAGCGGTGGGACTGGAAGCAGCGCGGCGGACGGTTCGAAAGCTTGGAGCGAAGAAAGTGGCAACCCAGCGAGTTCCTGTTGTCTTCGATGCAGAAGCGGCCGGAAGTCTCATGGGGAATCTTTGCAGTGCGGTGTCGGGGTACTCGCTCTATAAAGGGGCGTCGTTCCTGGCAGGACAATTAGACAAATCGCTGGCCCCTGAGTATGTCACGGTCTATGACGATGGGCGAGTGGTGGGAGGTTTGGGCTCTCGACCGTTCGATGGCGAAGGTCTGCCGACCAGGAGGACGACAGTGGTGGAGCGAGGGGTGTTGAAGAGCTACCTGCTCGATACCTATTCAGGAAGGAAGCTCGGGTTGGCGTCGACCGGCAACGCCTCTCGCAGCGTCGGCGAGAATCCATCGGTCGGTCCCACGAATTTCTATCTCGCATCCGGGACGAAGTCCGCACAAGACATTATCAAGACCGTGAAGCAGGGTCTGTATGTCACCGATCTCATCGGTTTTGGCATCAACATGGTCACGGGTGATTATTCACGGGGGGCCGCTGGATTTTGGATCGAAGGGGGCGAGCTGGCTTATCCCGTGGAAGAAATCACGATTGCGGGCAACCTGAAAGACATATTTGCAGGAATCGAGATGATCGGCAACGATCTCGTGTTTCGCGGGCGCATTGCCAGTCCGACCGTGAAGATTGCAGAGATGATGGTGGCCGGCAACTAGCCGCGTTTTGCGGCAAGTTGCCAGTTCTGAGTTCTAAGTGCTGAGTTTTGAGTTGAAGATTGAGGAAAGAGATAGATTCTAACTCGGAGTTTTTAACGCAGCACTCAGAACTCAACACTCAGGACTCGCACCCTATCGCGGAGGTGTCGTATGGCTGAGTCAATTAGAGAAACGATGGTTCAGTATCCCAGCGACAAGGTGACGATGCGGGCCTATGTCGTAGCCCCGCAAACCAAGGAGCGACGCCCTGCGATCATTGTGATTCAGGAATGGTGGGGACTGACTGATCATATCAAGGACGTGGCAAAGCGCTATGCTGCTGAGGGGTATGTGGCGATCGCTCCGGATCTCTACTCCCGCTTGGGGAACGCCCTCACGACCGATCCGGGTGAGGCAGGCAAGCTGATGAGTACGCTCCAGCAGGAAGATGGACTCAAGGATCTCAATGCCACCGTGGCCTATCTCAAGTCCGTTCCTGAAGTCGATGCCGCGAGAATCGGCGTGACCGGATTCTGCATGGGCGGGTCCTATGCACTCATGCTGCCTTGTGTGAACAAAGAGATCAAGGCTGCCGTACCATTCTATGGTCAGGTGCCGAATCCCGATGCGCCGCTTCAACAGCTGTCGGCGCCTGTCCTGTACCTCTATGGAGAAGATGACGGCTGGATTACTAAGGCGGATGTCCAGCGGCTTGCGGCAGGCTTCAAGAAGTATAATAAGTCCGGAGAGATCAAAACCTATCCCGGTGCACCTCATGCTTTTTTCAGGGATACGGATAAGACGGTGTATCGGCCTGAGGCGGCGAAAGACGCCTGGGCAAGAACGAAGGCCTTCTTTAAGCAACACCTCAGTGTGTAAGAGGAATCATCAGCATTATGCCGCTTGATGTTGAGCTTGGAAAGAAAATGCTCCAGCTGGTCACGTCACGCTATGACGACCGGCATTGGCGCAAGAAAATAGAGAAGACCCTGGGGCTTCCTCAATCCGGCATCGGGGATCCTGCACAACAGCAGATCTTCATGTACTTCAAGATCGGGCTCAAGGGTTACAAGTCCCGTCGTGCCGATCCTGATTCCTGGATTATCGGAGGGTACGCAACCAAGGAAGTCATTGATCGAGCTAAGTTCCAACCTCAGCTGGTCGGTCCAAACGTGACGAAGGACGATGTCGCGTTTCTCGGGAACGATCCGGGGAAGGAGATCGACGAAGCCTGGTGGGACGAGATGCTCGTGTCCTGGTTCGATGTGCCGGAAGAAGAAAAACCTGCCGAAGAAGAAGCTGGCGACGCCGTCGGTTCAGACTCTCCATCCACGATCAAAGCAAAAGCCTAGCAGGCTGTTGATAAAGTCCGCCAGCATCGTTCTCGCATCGTTCAGATCCTCAACGTACCCCAGAGGGTACGCCTCCGGTTTTCACTCGCTGCGGCCTTGCTGGACGACCTTTCTGAACAGTCTGCGAAGAAATCCGAGAAAATCTGTCAGCATTCATGTGCGCATGGTTTCGTGGTGCTCAAGTAGGTTATCAACAACCTTCTAGGAGTAGTTTCGCTCGCTGCTGCTTCCGCTCTTGCCAGCGCCCTGCTGGCTCGCTCTCACGCTCAGTCATGCTTGGAACAGAAACTAGCTCCGTTCCGACCGATGGTCGAACGGAGCGTCGAACAGTCTGTGCCACCCGCTGGGAGTGGGCCGCAGGGCTTCGCTATAGCGAGACTCAGCATGGCGCTGATGCACGCGTCAGCAGCAGTGGGCGTCGTTGGGGAGAAGGTCAGCTAGCTTGGAAGGAATTGTTGAGACAGACGCGATACCGAGGTGGAACCGCTCCTGAAGCGACCCCCTCACAAGTCTCAGATCGCACACCATCCAACTGGACGCGGGAGGGATAATGTCCGACATCAGCCGCGCGCGGCTTCTTTCGCGTCGGCTGCATGCCGTTGTTAGGCGATTCAGGTCTCACGTGGTGCAGCCTGCACGGACTCCTCGACAAATGCATCTCCCATCATCATTTTGTAGTGCTCGAAGTGGCGCGCCTTGACGAAGATTTCTCTGAAGACTTTGAGGTAGTTTTCGACCATCGAATCGTCGATCGAGACGTAGAGGTCGTCGTAGGCATAATGCGAACCATCATGCACCCACGAGCAAAGGGACTTGCAGATAATCTTCTCCCTTCCGTCAAACATTGCGCAAAGTTCTTCCAGCTCAATGCCGCCTAAAATTTTGAAGTAGTTCTCCAGGATGCGCCGCAGTGTGTTTTGAATAGCGAGATTTGAGCGCTCCGGCTTCCGGACTTCTGCCCAAAGCAACTCGTATGACGTCTTGATCGGGTTGGTCGCCTGGGCGGCTAGGTTGGATGCCAGCCCAGATTTTCTGACGATCCAGAACGTCTCCTCGCTCAACACGCCATTGCTTGGACGCTTCCGGCTATAGGTGATCTCCTTGTGGAAGTACACGTTGTGCGTGAGCACGAAGATTTGCTTGATGTGTCCCGTCCCCGAGCGCACTTCGTCGAATAATTCTTTGATGAGGCTCCCAACGATGAACAAGATGTCGCTGTCGAGACTCGAAACAGGGTCGTCAAACACGACGACGCGGTCCGTTGTCATGCCACTATCCGAGACGCTGCCTTTGAGCAGGTGGTAGAAATAAAGGAACGTGACGAATGTCTTTTCGCCTTCACTCAGTGTTTCCTTCGCATCTGAACCATTGGAGCGAATCAATTTGTAGGAGGTGCCACTTGCAGTTTTCGCGAGTGAGAAGCTATGAAACCCGAAGGACACGAGCAGAGCATTGATCGCGTCAATTGTTGGCTGGACGCTCGTCGTCTGCTTTTCGAGTTCGCGGATCTCCCCGACTTTCTTTCTTTTGTCCGTCGCCGCCGACTCAATCTGCTTGTTCATGGCATTGATCGCTTTATTCAGACCATCGCGCGTGGTCTTGTATGCGGTGAGGTCGGTTTTGAGTTCCTCCAGCATATACTTCCACACCTGCGATGTCAGCGTTCTGCGCTCTTGAGGGAGATTCTTGACCATCTTGTTATGTGCCGTCACAAGAACATTGGCGGAATCAATCAACTCCTTGATTGCTGCGGCTACGTTGCCCAGGGATTCCAGTTCAACAACCTGACTCGCCTCCTTCTTTTTCCCAGCAAGCCGCTGGATGTTGATAGATACTTTGGAGTCGAGCAGTGCCCTTTCTGCCTTCAGTTTCTCAACATCTAGGAACCGGGAAGGCGACTCAATGATCGACGCGATTTGCTGCTGAAGCCGGGCGGCATCTGTCGAATAGTCGGTGGCAAGGTCGTCGATGGCCTTGCTGTCCGTCACAAACGTCTCGTCGAAATACTCGTTCAGACTCTGAGCGAATGCCTCGGTCGTGCGCCGCTGGCAAAACGGACAAATGCTGCCGTTCTCGTCATGAAATGTCCGGCCTTCACGCACCCAATCGCTGTTCCCCAGCTTCTTGATCATTGCAGCGATATCGACGTCATCCTTGCCGATGACTCGTTTCTTCAGAATTGGGTTAGTGTCGTGGCCGATTAGCTTTGCCGATTCAATCGCAGGGACGGCCTGCTCCGTGGTTGGCGTTGGGTCGAAGATTGATTCCGACTTCTTCTCTAGCTCCGCAAGAGTCTGGAGCGTGGCGGTGTTTTCTGCCAACTCTTGGACTACCTTTGCTTTGAATTTCTCCGTGCTTCCTCGATAGCTTTCAAACGCGCCTTGGAGCTTGGCATCGTGTTTTTGCTTCTGCGCCCAGCACGTATCTTTCAAACCTGCCTCAAGCGTCGCCAACTCGCCCTTTTTGCCGCCTGCTCCATCCGCACCTTGCAGTGCCTGAGTGAGGTCTTCGATTTTCGTAGTCAGTCTGTCGAGTTCGACCTTCGCGGCGGCGATCTTGGTGAGCGTATCGACCTGTTTTTCGCCGAGCGTAAAAACGCCTTTCAGCTCCGTCGATTGAGTGAAGTTCCGCTCCACGAAATCGTGGTTGTAAACCATCGGCTGCAGTTTTGTTCCCGCTTTCCATGTAACAGTACAGGTTGGGAAGCTGTTCTCATCTGCGATGACCCGGCTGACCGTAGTTTTGCCAGTACCGTTCGCGCCAAATAAGAAATTGAATTGAGACAGCTTGTTCAGCACTTCGGGAACGGGGCCGAAAGTGGCGGTGTTAGCAATGGTCATGGATTCGATCATTTCTCGCCTTCCTTCAGGTGTCCCGGTCTGAGTCGCCTAACGGTCTGGGCATGAACCGCGGCGCGTTTTTTTGCGCCGTCGGCTCCGTGCCCTTGTTAGCTCTCATCGGGCTCGGTATCGGTCGATACTTCGCCACCAGTATCTGCTTCTTCCTCGGCTCTCTCTTGATGGTGCGCAGCTGGACCATCAACGTGTTTCCGTACGGTGTCAATGTCCAATATGTGCTCGTGTCTTTTAGACTCCGCTTCTTATCGCTCTCTCGGATTAGGCCGAGCGCGCGCAGCTGAAGGACGCATGTTTCGGTCTCTTCCGAACGAAACGCAAAATTTCTCAGGCGCCTGTCCTTAAATTCTATTCTTTTCTCAAAAGAGTGTTTCGCTTCATGTTCAAAGAACTCGTGGAATCCGTTTCGCAGCGTGCCTATTGTGTATACGGACCGGCATAGTATGCAGATGCTGCGTGCCAATTCTTGCGCATTTCTTCCGTTGGTTCATAGACTTGTCACCTCTATCCGCAACACGGCGGTGCGGTGCTATACAGACCGACATAATACCGTTATGACTGCGAAGGGCTCAACCCTCGACGATAAACAGGGATTCTACTTTTCTGAGCATGGCGAAGCGGGAGCTGCCAGCCCAGCCTACCTCCGCGCCGTTGAGGCTGAAAGGAAAGGAGTAGAAACGCTCACTGACGGGCAGGGTAAAACATATGGGGAAGAAATGTCTGAGTTATGACCCGAAGACATAAGGTGTCTGACCCTTATGTCTTCCCCTCGCGTGCTTCGTGCAGCGTTCGGATGTGGGGTCCAAGACGCCGCTGTACTCCTGGCAAATCGGATGGAGTCGAATGTCATGCAGTTTACACGTCTTCATTCGCGTCGACGTCGTCGAAAATGCTACGCGTGCTTTGCGGTTTTTCTTGCGCTTCGACTTTTCCCAATTTTCGAGGGGCTCTCTCAGGTTCCTCCGGAGTGTTTTCGTCAATCCATTCCCTCGTGCGCCGTATTTCGCGATCGATGAGTTTGTCCGCGTTCTCGTCATCGCCGAATTGCTTCTTTAAAGAGTCGAATAATTCGATAAGCTGCTGCATATATTCTTCGGGCGGCTCCTCTGAAGAATGATTGGATTCCCACTCGCGCCGGACATCGCCAAGTCGCGGCAGAAGCTCTGTCCGTACTCTTCGCACGAACTCTTCGAATTCACCGTCGGTGAAAATGATTCGGATTCCGTCATCATCCAGAGCGTCCCCGTCCTGCCCCTCGAGAGCGTAATTGCTCACCGTCTCAACGAACTTCTTCCTCTTCTCCTCAGGCAGGAGCCCGACTTCATGGAGACGCTTTGCTAGGCGCACCTCGGGCACGGTGTCGAGGAACAGGCCGGGTTCGGCGACTTGGTCGAGCAAGCCGGGATTGCCCTGTAGATACAGCGATAGGAACTCCTTGGAGCAACGGCGGGCGAGAAATCCTTGGAGGTCCCGCTTCGCGCCAAACGTCGATAGCGAGGCGGATTTATACGACTTGCTTCGTGACACTTCCCCAAGTTTCGCGAGCATCTGCGGAAATAATGACTTCGGCACCACGACCGATTTTTCGATGCCGACGTCGCCGCAAGTCACTTGATCGACCAGCTGCTCAGGGGCGCTGCCCTCTATGTAGATGCCAAGGTGCTCTGGGCTCTGGACCAAAATTTCCGCGTATGCGTCGCCGATAGTTGGATGTTTGAAGTGCCAGACATACTCGCCGCTTGCGTGAGAAAGCAGCGCAAGACTTCCCTTCAGAGCTTCGAGCGCGGCGACGCATCCGCCCAGATCGCTACCGAGACGCTCAAGAGCTTGTGCCTCTGAGGGCCGGAGTTGGATCGGACTCTCCAGATGGCCGTCGCGCATGTAGATCAGCGCGAGTGCCGCCTTGCTGTCGGCGTCAAGGCCCTGAAGCACCTCCTGGAGAAGTTGCTCGCGCTTCTCGACGAACTGGGCGATGTAATACGTGTCGATGAACAGATCCTTAGTGAAAAGCGGATCGCCCAGACGTCGCGCCGTTTCCGGGATGAAGCGCTGATGGCTCGCGACATCCTCAAGGTAAGATTTGATCTCGGTTCGGAAGGAGCGTGGCTGTCTTCCAAGCTTGAGATGGTTGTACAGGATCTGGCGCTTTTCTTCGGCGGACAGATTCTGAACATCGATTACGACCTGGCTCTCCTTCAGCAGCGGAAACGCGCTCACCTTCAGGTCCTTCCGCGCGCGGTTGTAAATGTAGTCGCGCGACGTCATGACGATCTTCGCCCCTTTGCGGAGCATCGGCCTGATTTGCGGCAAGATGTGATTCCAGCGGCGGACTAGGAAATCCTCGTACTGGGTCACTCCGAAGGCGTCGTCCAGCCAGAAGAACTGCGACGGCTCGTCCGGGTTCCAGTGTTCGGTGACCTTGCCGGGATCATCGAGTTTGAGCGTCGAGGCGTTCCACTGGTCGAGTGCCGCCATTGCCAGAAGGGATGCGTTGGTCGTCTTGCCGGCAGCAGGCTCGCCGATGAGCAACACGAAACCGTGCTTGTCGATCGCGTCGATGGCTTTCCTGTAGGTGTCGGTGACGACGACCTTGGCGAGGTCTTCGCGCATCGATTCAAGGATAGTTCGAGCCTGGACGTAGACGCGTTCGTCGAGAATCTGGCTTAAGTCTCCTAATCCGTATACTCGCGGGACGAGCATGCGGAGGCGCTTGTTCTCGAGAATTTGCTGGCTTATCCAGGTGGAACCGAACGTCGCGACGTGCTTCACCCCGGTACCTTTGAAGAGGGCTGTGATCTTACCGGTCCCAGTACCGGACAGACCCGCGTTTGTCATGAGCACGTAAGAGTCGCAAAGGCCTTGCCCTACAAGCTTCTTGGCCTTTTCGACTTCGTCCGACAGATCGGACATTCTCAGGACGTAGTTGGTCCTGCTGGTGAACTTGCACTGGATTACGAAAGGGCCGCTAAGGCTGTCCTGTCCCGTGGCACTCCACGTGCCCGTGAAGGCGCCATCCCTCCCGCCATCGCCCGAATCGAGAAACGACTCCACTGTCTGTCCCAGGATCTCCCTTGTGATCGTAAGACATAGCCGCTGAAAATCGTTCCAGCCAAGATTGTGTAGTGCGAACATGTCGTCTACCAAGTGTGCGAACGACGCGGAGTTAACGTTTAGACAGGCCTTGCCAGGAAAAAATTGGGCGATAAAACAGGGACATTCTACTTTGTCGAGCATAGCGGGTCCACTCTGGATGAGTGACTCGAACAAGCTTCGGATGGAAGGGATGGGTACGGAAGTTTTAGCCATGGCGCCATTCTTCTCATCTGGTAAGGCGCACGGCCAACAGTGAAGCACCCATTTGCAGCCTTGCTCCATCGCATCATGGCGAAGCCGGAGCTGCCCATACTTCGTCAGCCAGCCGATGCACTGTTTCTCTTCGGCTGACCAGAGGGTCGCTCAGAGAGGCGAGGACGCGGTTGAATGTCCACGGTAACTACTGCTGTGAAGGTTGCTGCTACAGACTGATTCGGCTGATTTCGCCTTTGCGCACGTTCAGAAGCAGTTGTTGCAGTTTGGGCAGAAGTGGTCGAAGGTCTTTCAGACGATTGGTTGGGGATTCCAGCACGATAACGGCGATGCTGAACTGAGGAATATTCTGTTGAAAGGCCAAATTGCGATCAACGGTTACGAATGCATCGAATTGTGATTGCGCCCTCGATAGTAGCTCTCCGTTCTTGATTCCAGCCCACCCGACTTGAGGCACGGTCATCACCTCGTGCTCATCGAGTTCTTTTGCGAACCGTCGGTCTATGCACTCGTCGAGGAGAATTCTCACGAGGCCTTAGCGAGCATGCGGGCCTTGGCTTCTTCGAGGAAGGCGATCACTTGATCGCGAGTGACGGTCGGAAAGCCTTGCAGAAAATCGTCGATCGTTTCGCCTCCCTCCAAGTATTCAATCAGTGTCTGGACTGGCACGCGAGTTCCTACAAAGACCGGCGTACCGCCAAGTATGTCTGGTGACGAGATAATAAGAGGTGCCTTTGCAGTAGCCATCGTTAACAAGGATAACGAGGCCAGGGTTGATTTACAAGCGACAGATCGCTTCAGCTTTCGATGTAGGGGAAGTTGTAGTCCTCTGCGTCAAGTGAGGATAATTGGGCTGACTGCGACTTGCGAGGGGTTGCACAGCCTGTTGCTGCGGTCGCCGAAGGCGATGGCGAGCACTGTTCGAAGTTCCGTTCGGATGTAATCCAGAACGGAACGAGTTGCGCAGCCAAGCGGCGGCAAGGCTATGCGGCCTAACCCCTCGCAGGAGCAAGCGGCCCAACTATCCGAACAGATCCATCTGGGTCGGCTGCGGCGGTTCGATGTGTAGTGTGGGTGCAGCAACCGCGGTCGTTGTTGTGGGTTCGGATGGTTTTGCATTTCGATCAAGAAGTTCCCTCAACTTCTTAAAGTCTTCCTTGAGCGGTTCGAGCATGCTGCCTTGGTGCAAGGCTGCTGCTGGATGCAATAAAGGGAAGAGCACAAAGTCTTTCAAGTAGAATGCCTGGCCGCGAACCTTTGTAATTCCCACCTTCCGTTCCAGCAATGTTTGCGTCGCCCAGTTTCCTAACGTGCAGACCAGTTTCGGGCGGATCATCGCGATCTGTTCCATCAAAAATGGCTTGCACGTCTCGACTTCATCCGGTTCCGGATCGCGGTTGTTGGGGGGGCGGCACTTGATGACGTTTGAGATGTAGATGTCGCTGCGTGACAATCCCGCTGATTGCAGGAGATCGTTCAAGAGCTTTCCTGCAGCCCCGACAAACGGCTCCCCCTGCTGGTCTTCGTTGAAGCCCGGCGCTTCTCCGACAAACATCACGCTTGCGTGCGGATTCCCGACACCGAACACGACTTGGGTTCGGCCCAGCTTCGCGAGCTTGCAACGCTGGCAGTTGTGGAGAGACTTGCTGAGTTCGAGGAGTGTCATGATGATGAAGGGGTGCGGGTGAAAATTTCAACAGATTTTAGGCGGGCCGACTTTTCTTGTCAATGGAAGAGAAACGTGTGAAAAATGGCTGCATATATTGCCAGTTTGAATATAGTCAGGGGAGGGCACAATGCAATTCATACAACAGCTCGTGTTCAGTCTTCTCGCCTTCATGATGAGTGTAGGCGTGGTCTGGGCTGGTGAGCGATGGTATCAGCTTGTCGTGGGTCGGGATAGCAATCTCTGCGCAAGAATGCTGGATGCGTTTCGTGAGGATGTAGACGATCGAGGGCGACTACGGTACGAGCACGAAACCTTCCGGCAGATTACCTGGAAGCCGGTCGAACTGAAGGGGCAAGGGCCAAAGACAAGGCACTGTTCGAGTCTCGATAAGGCGATGTTTGATTTGAATAACGATGGACAACAGGATTTGGTGGTCAAGACGAGGTTCTGTATGAAGGGGAGTCCGAGCGACAGTTTCTATATGTTTCCTGCTGATAGTGCTGTCCTTGAGCAAGCGAACTGGCAGGACCTGTCGTCTCTGCTGGCGACGCCTGATAAGTTCGAGCGGACGGGGGGACTCTACCAGTTGTCCGGACTTCCGATGCCTTCAGTGGCGAGCAAAGTGTTGCCGGCTTTGAGTACGATGTTCACGTTGCAGCCGTTCATCATGGACGAGAAGACCTATGTCACGCTGACCGATGGGCGTGGGGAGTGGATGGTGATCGCGAAGTACCTACGTGGCGATCGGTTTGAAGATGAGTGTTATCTGCAAGTAGCGGGTAGATGAATTGTTTCTCAGGATGTTCAAAAAGGTCTAGAGGAGTGGCCAAAACTGCCCTCAACTGCGCGCATCGAACGAGCACAGTTTCACCGTGCGCGTTCTGCGCGCAAGGAGGGCACCTGGCCGCTCCTTCCCCATCCTTCTAAGGCCGCGCGTTGCGCGAGCAAGAGGATCGTTCCAACCACCCTGTTCCCTTTTCAGCATCCTGATTATTCCACACGATATCCCTTACCAGTCAGGCAAGTCTCCCGCATTGCGCTGATCGTTGAGAGTCTATGGAGGGCGCGTGCGTGATCGGCGGGAATTTAAGCGCCTGGACTAAAAGGGAAGGGAGAGTTCTGGCTGTAGAAGTGCTGCGGGTTCGCGAAGCGAGCCTTGTACTCGCATTCCATATAATCCCGTTCCAGATCTCGCTGACTAAGTCCTTGCGGATTGCCTCCACGCTCATAGGGGCTGGACGCGCATCCAATGAGTGAGAAGAATAGTCCTCCCATCAGAACGTTTCTTACTGATG
>JBGTMB010000141.1:0-6840 GCA_041743755.1 Nitrospiraceae bacterium
GGCGGGCTAGAGAGTCTCCCACTGCGCGTGTCCAACGAAGGTCTCTTGGTGCCTGCTCTGTAATATCACACCTTCCACCCAAAGGAGTCGCCAGACTGTTCTTTACTGCGCGCATCGGACGAGCACTGTTTTCTCGTGCGCGTTCTGCGAGCAAGAAGGGCACCTGACCGCTCCCGCCCCACCCTTCTCAGGGCGCGCGCTCGGGGAGCAAAGAAAGCGCTTCAGGCCCTTGCGTCTCACCTTCCGAGACCGCGCGCTGCGTGAGCACAGGAGATCCTCAGGCTCCACCCTCTCCTCTGTTCCTCCCTACCCATCCCCCTCGCTGCACACATCCATCGAAGATATAGCAGGATTAGAAATTGTGGCTGATCCCTTTGCAAGCCAAGAGACTGCGGCTATAATGACTTGTATGGAATCGACGAAATACATCTACTGGCAGGATAAGGATCAGTGGCTCGGCTATCTCCAGGACTACCCTGATTACTGGACGCAGGGGCAGTCGCTTGAGGAGCTGGAGTCCCATCTTTGCGACCTGTACCGCGACCTGACCAGCGGAGAAATTCCAGGGGTTCGCAAGCTCGCCGAGCTGACGCTTCGGTGAAGCGCAAGGACCTCATCAGACAGCTCGAAGCCAGTGGCTGCCGTGCTGGTTCGCCACGGCGGGAAGCACGATTGGTATCATAACCCCACCACGAAGGTCTCCCAACCTGTTCCACGTCACACCGAAATCAACGAGCATCTCGCGAACCGCATCCTGAAGTTGTTACGCAATTCTTAATCGGCGCAGCCCGAGGCTCAAATTCTCGACTGAGCTTCTCTCCGATATGAAGGGCGGCTTGCCAATCCTCACATACACACACCACTATTGAGCCTCGTGAAACGGATATCGTGATCGGAACCGGAGGATTTGGACGGCGTGGTAAACCTCCAACCCGCCTTCGCCAAGACTACGGAGGGTTCTCCTCGCCTTGCTTACTCCGGCGAAGCAGCCGCTTCGAACTACGAAGGCCAGGCATTCCCGCAATATGTTGCAGGGTATTCGGCGAAGGAAAATACGACAGGTGACCTATGAAACGCTGTTCGTGAAGCGTGAAGGGAATTTTTCTGTGGGGGGGCTGGCGAGGAACGAACGAGGAGAGACACGGTCTAGCCCACAGGATTCATGAACGGTTCTGCCCCAATCGCGAATGTGGAAATCAGAATCCCATTCGATCAGCGATAGGGGCAGGCGCCTAGCCCGTCGTGTTAGGCGACGTGACGGAGCTGCGGTCTGGCCGTTTCTGTTTCGAGCAACCGCACCGCTCCCGCCCGTTGGATCATCCGATGCTGCTGAATGAGTGGATCGACAATGTTCCCGCAGGACACACACCGCCATCCTTTCATCCACATCGGAATACTGCTTTCTTGAATGTCGATGAGGCTATCGGCAACCATGAGACCATCACATCGTGCGCACTCCATGGGACCCTCCTCTGTTAAGGCTGAACCCTACGACACCGTACCCACTCCCCTTTCAAGCCTAGCAGACGCGTGACCAACCCTTTGCCTCCTAATGCTAGCAATCGCAATGCCACGGGTGGAGTGGCGACGGCTTGCGTGTTTTCCCAATGAATCGTAGAGTACTGACGAACAGCATTCGCCCTCAACTGATGATAGATGTGACAGATTGGTCTCATGCGGCAAAAATGCTCGGTAGGTTGTTGAAACATCCAGCCAACATCATTCTCGCATCGCGCAAGGGCTCAACGTACGGGACGAAGTACGATTCGCCTCCTTACTCGCTGCGGCCTTGCTGGACGGAATTTTTGAACAACCTGTGGGCTCCTCATTCATGGGCAAGCTACTCCATTCTCCTTGAGCACAGTCGCTGATCGGAGACGAATTGTGGCATTGAGCGCGACAGAAATTGCGAAGGTGCTGAATGAATGTGCCTCAGTTTTGACTGGAGGCTGGATTCAAAAAATTTATCAGCCGACAGATCGTACCGTGGTGCTGGAGATTCGTACGCCAGGACGGACGCACCGACTCCTCATCTCATGCTATCCCGAAACATCCAGGATTCACATCACCACGACAGCCTTTCAGAATCCGCCGACACCTCCACTCTTCTGTCAATTTCTCCGCGCCCATCTGCAAGGAGCACGTATCGACCGGATCGAACAACTTCACGGAGACCGAATCGTTCAACTTGCACTGACGGCCAAAGAAGGTCCTTGCGGACTGATCGCGGAATTGACAGGGAAAACATCGAACCTTCTCGTGCTCGACGAAGCAGGCTGTATCCGACGAGGCTTGAACGGGGGGAAAGAACGTGTAGGACAGCTGTACGCTTCCCCGCCGCCTCAGCAGCGAGAACGAGCCGCTGCAGACCAGTTGCGATTCAGTCAGGATGCTTCAGAATCACTATTTCCTCTGTCGGCTGCCATCGACACCCATTACCACACAGCGGAGGGTACTTCAGTCGTTGAAACCGCACGGAATAGCCGGGCAGGGATGCTCAGAAAATCGATCAAGAAGCTCCGCCGTCGTATTGAGGCCTGGCACGAAGACCTCGCCAAGGCAGAGAAATACAAAACCTACGATCGCTATGGCGAACTGATTAAGGCAAACCTGGGAACCATCCGCAAGGGCCAAACCGAAGTCGCTGTGGTGGATTATTTCGATGAGGAGCTTCCCAACCTGACGATCCCGCTCGACCAGGCCAAATCTCCTCAAGGTAATATGGATGACTACTTCAGAAAGTATCGGAAACACCTGGTGGCAGAGCGGGAGCTGCAGCCACGTATTGGGGAAGGAGAACGAGAGCTGGAGACTCTGCAGGGAGAGCTCACCGCCATCGAACAAGGCACCTGGCAATCACCTGAAAAACCGCATCAGATCATACGAACACGAGCTGGATCGAGGACAGGAGTGGGGAAGGGCAGGCAAGAACAACGTCAGGGTCCATTCCGTCGCTTTACCTCGTCGGACGGTTTGGCGATTTATGTCGGAAGAAACGCGCGAGAGAACGACGAGCTGACATTCGGCTTCGCCAAAAGCGATGATCTCTGGCTGCATGCCCGCGGCACGCCTGGCTCGCACGTCGTGGTGCGCCTGGATAAAGGAAGTGATCCGCCGCCCGAGACCATACGAGACGCTGCGACACTGGCGCTGCTCTACAGCGATCTCAAGAAAAGCGGCAAAGGCGACGTGATCTATACAAGACGTAAATGGGTCAAGAAGGCGAAGGGCCAGGCGCCGGGAGCCGTCATCGTCACGCAGGAGAAATCGATGCATATCAGTCTGGAGAAAACACGACTGGATGCGCTCAAGGCCCGGTCAACTCGCGAGTAGTCATTCGAGTTTCGAACAGCCATCGTCCGAACACCGCCACCCAATCCCCAGCTCCACAAGATCTTTTGTAGATGATATTCGGCGGATTCAAGCCATGTGCAAATACTGGGGAACTACCAGCAAATCATTCTACAGGCGTTTCGGGAGGTCGAGGACTTGCTGACGTCGCTTCGCGTAAGGACGGAACAGTTCGATTGACAGATATGGTCAGTCTCTTCAAATCGCTTGGAGGGGGTTGGACGCCGCCGCCTGCTAGTCCAGGCCCTTCATGAATGATCTTTGGTATGGAAATCCTGCGTGACCCACTCCCAGCTCCTACTGCCAAATACGTGGATTCTCTCGCCATCACCTCTGTCCAGGACTATGCTGTCGGCAAGGGAGCCACACGATGCCGGAACAGCACGCTACTGTACCTCAATCCCTGCCCCCGACCGTCCTGGTGGTCGATGACGAACCGTCTATCACAAAGTTATGCAAGGCAATCCTTCAGCAGGCAGGCTTTTCCGTCCTCAATGCCGAGGGCAGCTCAGACGCCCTCAGAGTCTGTACGCAGCACGATGGGCCCATCGATCTGCTGCTGACAGACCTCGTCCTTCCCCCTCCGGGCTTTCAATTGGCCTCAAGCGCCAATCAATTCCCCCATGTACACGGCCATGAGTTGGCTGTCCGTGCACTCCGCATACGAAAAGACCTGCGAGTCATCATTATGTCCGGCAAGATCGATCAGGATTTGGCAGGGTACGGCCTACGCCGGGGAAGCCTTTTATTTCTTTCAAAACCATTTGAGCCACGAGCCTTGGTCGAACTTGTGCAGCAGGCACTTCATGCATCTCCACCCTCAGCCGAGAGTCTGACGGAAGGCCTGCCAAAAGCTCCCAGAGTCGGTGACGAGTGGTTTGATTAGAGAGGTTTGTCGGTGTTCGGTCGAAAACCAGCCGGCGATTGAGAGTCGCCACCCGTTGCCTGCAACTTGATCCACCCGATATACGCAGGGGACCCTACACATCACGAGAGAGCCTGGTCAAGGCTCGATACAATGTGTCACTTCTCAATCGGGCTGATCAGAACTCTGTCGCTCCTGTTTCGCCACCACTCATTCGATCAGTCCACCAGGCAGAAAAAAGGGGCTGTCATCTTCATGATAACAGCCCCGGTTTGTATTCGCGATGACAGACTACCAGCGATCTCGCTTACCGCCGCCGGCACCGCCACCAGTGCGAGGCTCCTGGGGACGGGCTTCATTCACGGTGAGCGTCCGACCACCCATTTCCGCACCATTGAGAGCGGTAATGGCCACCTGCGCTTCCGCATCGGAAGTCATCTCAACGAAGCCGAAGCCGCGTGACTGTCCCGTGAACTTATCCGTAATGATCCGCGCAGACGCGACGGCGCCATGTTGCCCGAATAGATCACTCATCTCCTGCTCAGTTGCCGAATAGGGCAACCCACCGACATAGATCTTTGAACCCATCTGGGGTTCCTCCTTATGAGTATGATGATATTGTCTTGTACAAGAGGGACGGAGGAAGGAGCGGGCCGAAGACGCGAAAGATGCGGCGGCTTAGGTCTGGCTTCCGGCGAGATTCTCGGGCAAGGCAACATCGATGCTGCAGACCTGTATATTTCGTTCTACCTCGCCACCAGGCCTCTGCGGCAAAGTCAATCTAGGCTATCACAGCCCTCTTGAGAATGGCAATCCAAGTGCCAGTCACCCCTGGCGGTTTACTCCCCAATACGCACCAGCAATCCCCGTTCCTTACAAAGCTCAAACGTCCAATGGAAGGCGGCAATGACTATGCCGAGGAACAATACATTCAGACCGGTTGCCCAACCAAGATGTGCCATCGGCTCGGCAGAGCTGTTTATCACGGCACGCATCCCTTCAAATACATGGGCAGCCGGGTTCACCCAGGCAATGGCCTTCAACCAACCTGGGAGCACCTCCATCGGATAGAATACACATGAGATGGGTTGGAACAGAAATACCATACTCCAAGCCAGGACTTCCGCTTCCTGGCCGAACCGCATGATGAGAGCCGTAGTCAGTACCCCGATAATCCATCCTGTCATCACGAGATTTAAGACGAACGGAATGAGCCACATCCCGATCACAAAGATATTATAGGAGTAGAACAAGCCCGCGCATACGACCATCACGACAGACACAGCGATCACTTTGAGGACGCTCATCACCATTGTCGCGGCAAGGAACTCGCTCGGCTTCAGCGGGCTGGCAAATAGGTTCATGAGATTTCTCGCCCAAATCTCCTCCAAAAACGAAATCGTCACTCCCTGCTGGGCTCGGAATAGGATATCCCACAGAATCAACGCGCCTAAAAAAAATGTCACCACTCCAGGGATCTGCTCCTGGAATTTCATGAGATAGACCGTAATGAATCCCCAAATGACGAGATCTAAGAACGGCCAATAGAAGATTTCCATTATACGCGGCAAACTCCGCCGGTACAGGTACATATACCTCACCACCAAGGCATAGATTCGATGAGCTTTCATGTCATCTTCTTCCCCGTCTCCCCCCCTCAAAAACTTGGCGCACATCGTGGGCTGGCGGGGATGTTCCCCACTGCGCGCATCGGACGAGCACCGTTTCATCGTGCGCGTTCTGCGAGCACAGGGAACGTCCCCACCAGCCCGCTCTTTTATTTCTCCCGCGCCAACTTCACAAACACTTCTTCTAAGTCCGCCTGCCCAAACCGGGTCACGATCTCCTGCGCCGTCCCCTCCGCCACAATCTTTCCACGTTGGAGAAAGATGATCCGATCCGACATCTCTTCCATCTCATGCATGTTGTGCGACGTGTACAACACGCTGAGCCCGGACGATCGTTGCTCCTCTTTGAGAAAGCCTCGAATCTTTTGCGCAATGTCTGGGTCCAGACTCGCCGTCGGCTCATCGAGAAACAGAATCTTCGGTCCGGTCAGAAACGCCTTGGCCAGTCCAAGAAGAGTGCTTTGACCGGAAGACAGCTTGCGCGCGATCTTGTGGCGATACTCTTCCATTTCAAGCCGCTTCACGATGTCATTGACTCGGTTCTGGATCTGAGTCAGACCATAGAGCCGCGCAATCACCCAGAGATTCTCCTCCACCGTGAGTGCCTGAGGCAGAGAAACATAGGTCGAGGAAAAGTTCACTTGCTGGAGAATCGCTTCACGATGAGTCGCCAAATCGAGCCCGAACATCTGGATGGAGCCGGCAGTCGGTGTCACCACCCCGAGCAACATGTGAATCGTGGTGGTTTTCCCCGCTCCGTTCGGGCCAAGCAACCCAAGAATCTCTCCCGGCCTGATGTCGAAGGAAATATCGTTGACGGCGACAAACTCGCCGAACCGTTTCATCAGATGTTGGACGTGAAGAACGGATGTGGACATGAACGATCGGCGGCTTAGTGTTCGGGAGTGAAGTTGCTGGTTTCTAGTTTCTAGTTTCAGGTTTCAAGTTGCTCGTTTCGGATTGCTGAAACTCAGGTCTCGAATCTGAAACTTGGAA
>JBGTMB010000142.1:0-8213 GCA_041743755.1 Nitrospiraceae bacterium
CGTCGACCTTTTTGAATCATGACTTTGGTGCCCAATCGTTTTTGCAATCGTTCTTCAACATCAGACCAGGGTGTTCGTCGTAATTCCTTTGTCCCTCGCTTCTTTGTAACCAATGAAGATTCTATCAGTTTTTCCGTTTCTCTTACCGATAAGGTTTGTAGCACCACAAGCTGAGCAACTTTAATCTGCTCAACCTGGCTCGGAAGACCGAGAATCACTTTGGCATGCCCCATTGAAATCTGGTTCGATTCAATCAGCTGTTGGACCTCTAAGGGAAGCTGTGTGAGGCGCACGACATTGGCGATCGATGATCGTTCACAACCAACTCGCCGTGCAATTATGTCCTGAGTGAGTCCAAATTCGTTCATCATCCGGTGATAGGCCCTCGCCATTTCCATAGGGTTGAGATCTGTTCGTTGAAGATTTTCTACCAGTGCCAATACGACAGACTCTTCATCTCCGCAATTCCGAATGACGGCGTGAATTGTCTCCAGACCCGCGTCTTTCGCCGCACGCCAACGTCGTTCGCCTGATATCAGTTCGTAGATTCCGTCACCCTTGCGGCGCACTAAAATCGGCTGCAGCAATCCACTCTCTTTCAATGAAGCCGTAAGCTCTGCCAGTTCCTGAAGAGAAAACGTTTGTCTCGGCTGATACCGATTGGGCACAATCGCATCGACACGCAGATGGAGGACATCCGACGACTCAGACGTCGCAACGGTCTTGGTGGCAGGCAGTAGTGCGTCGAGTCCTCTACCGAGCGCTTTCTTCTCCATGACTCATAAACTCCTTGGCTAAAGACAAATAGGCTTGGGACCCTGCCGATGCGACGTTATATAACATGGCTGGGCGTCCATAACTTGGAGCCTCTGCCAGGGCCACATTGCGAGGGATCACCGTCTTGTAGACGACGTCTTTGAAATGCTCCCGAACTTGCTCAACAACTTGACGCGCCAACGTATTCCGCGCATCAAACATTGTCAAGACGATCCCTTCTAACCTGAGGTCAGGGTTAAATGATTGACGAATTCGATCGATGCTTCCAATCAAACGACTGAGCCCTTCCATGGCATAGTACTCACATTGGACCGGAACCAAAATGCTTTGTGCGGCAACAAGTGCATTGACCGTCAAAATCCCCAATGTAGGGGGGCAATCGAGAAAAATAATGTCGAATAACTGGCCCACATCTCGCAGGAAACACTGAAGAATTTTTTCCCGATCCTCAACATTGACTAACTCTATCTCTGCCCCTGACAAATCAGCATTTGCCGGCAAAAGTGATAAACCATTCACGTCAGTGGCTTTCACGGCATCATGAAACTTTACATGATTAATCAGGCAGTTATACAAAGTTATTTGTAAAGATCTGGGGTCAATCCCTAGTCCGCTCGTCGCATTTCCTTGAGGATCCATATCGACAAGTAAGACGCGCTTTCCCAAAACGGCAACGTCAGCAGCGAGATTCACCGCAGTTGTTGTCTTGCCTACACCACCCTTCTGATTTGCAATCGCTACAATCTTAGCCATGTTGAGTGCCGCGTTACTGGCATTCCTTTCCATAATTCTCAGTAATGTTCCACGTGGAACGTATGCGTATAATGTTGATTATATACATAAATGATTCTTCTCAAGAACCGTAATGACTCTCTTGCCAGATCTATGAGGGAGAAGAAGGGTCGTTTCATTCAATCGATGGAATTCTTCCCCTATTTCATTATTTTCAATGAGCGATGTTCGATATAAAATAACTTTCCCTTTTTCGGTCAGCAATGCAGGGATGTGTTTTTGTATATCATCATACTTCAATGCTCGTACGACAACCGCATCGATGGATTGGGTAAGAGCCTGCTTGGCATATTGTTCTATGGTTCCAGCAAATGTAGATACACCACGAAGCTGTAATAGGCCGATCACTGAATTGAGAAATGAGCACTTCTTTTGAACCGTCTCTACTAAAGTGAGCTGGATATCAGATCTTATGATTTTAAGAGGAATGCCAGGAAAACCTCCCCCAGATCCCACATCGAGCACCATGCTATCTTGCCGAAAGTTCGTCGAGACGAGCGCAGTGAGTGAATCAACGAAATGCTTGGTAATTATTTCTTTAGAGTCGATGATTGCCGTGAGATTTATTGTCTTATTCCACGTAATGAGATGAGTAAGATAGCGAACAAACTGCTCAGCGTGACTTTCGCTGATTGTCAGTCCAAGCTCCTGTGCAGAGCTAATCATGAACTCGCGCAAATCATGTTCATGTTCCACGTGGAACAATTACGTGAATCGAAAGGTGAGGTCAAGACATTCTGGAATGGATCGTAGAAATATTTGAATGTGTGTGTTTAAGCCAGGGTTGAGAGAAGGCTATTTTGCATGGATTCCCCTCTGTGCTTTTCCAGCGCCACAAGAAGAAGAGAGATTGCCGCTGGTGTGACTCCTGAAATTCTCGATGCTTGGCCAATAGACGCAGGGCGAACTTTCTTGAGTTTCTCACAAACCTCTCGCGAAAAACCTAGAGTTGCATCGTAGTTGAATGTGGCAGGAATGGGTTTCATTTCGAGTTTTTTGAAACGGCCTATCTGTTGAAGCTGCCGCTTGATATAGCCTGAATATTTAATCTGTAACTCTATTTCATCAGTAGTTTCAGTATCTTGCAACGCATCAACTTCTAGTGCTGCTAATAAAGTTGCATAGTTCGCCCCTTGGCGACGTAAAAGATGAGCCGCGGTGCAGGGTCCAGAGATTTCATCTATTTGAATTTTGGCCAAGCGTTTGCGAACCGATTCAGTGAGTTTTGGTCGAAGTCCTTCGAGGCGTACGAGATCAGACTCAATCGCTTTCTGTTTCAATTGAAATTTTGCATAGACTTCGTCGCCAATCAATCCAATCTTCCGCCCAATATCAGTGAGTCGCAGATCGGCATTTCCGTGACGCAACAGAAGGCGGTACTCTGCCCGTGAGGTAAACATGCGATAGGGCTCACGGGCGTCTTTGGTAATGAGATCGTCGATCAACACACCAATGTAGGCCTGTGAACGGTCGAGCACTAACGGAGATTCTCCATGAAGACGCAGCGCAGCATTGATCCCAGCCATCAGGCCTTGAGCCGCTGCTTCCTCATACCCGGATGTCCCATTGATCTGCCCGGCATGGTAGAGACCATTGAGCAGCTTTGTTTCCAGAGTCTGGTGCAATTGCCGTGGCGGAAAATAGTCGTACTCAATCGCATATCCAGGCTTGAGCATGACGGCCTGCTCTAGCCCTGGAATCGTTTTCAGCATCGCGGCTTGCACATCAACCGGCAAGCTGGTGGAGATCCCGTTGGGATAAAACTCTCGACTGTCCAACCCTTCCGGTTCGATAAAGATCTGATGGCGCTCTTTATCCGCAAAACGCACGACTTTATCTTCAATCGATGGACAATACCGTGGTCCCACCGACTCAATGATGCCGCTATAGAGCGGCGATCGATCAAGATTCTGTTGGATTAATGCATGTGTCGACTGATTGGTATGGGTCAAATGACAAGGGAGTTGTCTGTTTTCAATCCGGCTGGTCCGATACGAAAACGGCGGAGGCGGATCATCGCCCGGCTGTAGCGCCATCACAGAAAAGTCGATGGTGGCGCCATCCAAACGAGGAGGTGTGCCCGTTTTGAGCCGACCCACCTCGAATCCAAGGTCGCGCATACAATCGGATAGGTGCTCGGCGGATGCCTCTCCGGCTCGTCCTGCCGGAAAGTGATTTAAGCCGATATGGATAAGACCCTTAAGGAATGTACCTGATGTTAAGATGACAGCTTTCGCCTCTATGTGATCGCCCCGGTCCGTGACGACCCCTGTCACCGAACCGTCATGCGTCAGCAGGCGATCAACTGTGCCCTCGCCGATTGTCAGTCTCACTTGTTGACTCAACGTGTGTCGCATCGCGTTTCGGTACAGTTTCTTGTCGCATTGGACGCGCAGGGCTCGCACCGCCGGACCTTTGCTCGTATTGATAAAGCGGAATTGTATGCCGGCTTGATCCGTGTTCCGCGCCATCTCCCCGCCCAGCGCATCAATTTCTTTGACAAGATGCCCTTTGGCTATGCCTCCGATCGCCGGATTACAGGACATTTGTGCGATCCGGTCGGGATCCATCGTGAGCAGCAAGGTTCGCGCACCCATGCGCGCCGCGGCCAAGGCGGCCTCACAGCCTGCATGACCTCCGCCCACCACGATGACATCAACGATGTTTCCCATGTCCACCTGTTCCTACTTACCGATGCAAAACTCTGAAAAGATCCGGCCGAGGATCTCGTCAGTCGTGATGGCGCCCGTAATTTCACCGAGGGCATCGGCTGCGCCGCGCACATCGATCGAGACAAGCTCTCCTGCCATCCCGCACTGCACGGATTCAAGTGCTTGCCCCAAGGAATCATGGGCCCGGCGCAACGCATCACGGTGTCGCACATTTGTGACCGTGACACTCTCCAATGTTTCAAAACCTTTCGAGATCAGGTGACCACGAAGGACCGACTTCAGCCTCTCGATCCCAGAGCCTGTTTTTGCAGATATACGGCATGAAGAATGGCCCACAAGCGCGGCATCCAGCTCGACTTCATCAGGCAAATCTGTCTTGTTCAGGACCACCACATGCTTTCGACCTTTGACTACATTCAAAAGGTTCCGGTCATCACTCGTGAGGGGCACACTTCCATCTACGACCACAAGTAAGAGGTCGGCCTCATCTTGTGCAAGACGGGTTCGCTTGATTCCTTCACGTTCGACCATGTCGTCAGTATCTCGCACTCCTGCCGTATCGACTAAACGAATCGTCACCCCGCCTAGATCGATAGACTCCTCAATGACATCCCTCGTCGTCCCAGGAATTGCCGTCACAATTGCTCGCTCTTCTCTTAGAAGACGATTCAACAGACTGGACTTGCCGACATTCGGACGGCCAAGAATCACGACATGCGCGCCTTCTCTCAAGATTCGACCGTCCCGAGCTGTGGCTTCCAGTTTGTGAACTACTGCGGCGGCTTCGCGTACAATTCGTACCAGCTCATCACGTTGCAGGAAGGAAATATCTTCGTCCACAAAGTCGATCGCGGCTTCCACATGAGCCAATACGGTCAGCAAAGACGTTCGAGCCTGTTCCACTTCTCGAGCGAGATCGCCCCGTAGCTGGCGTTGAGCGACAGTCAGTCCTGCATGTGATGTGGCTTTGATGGTATCGAGCACAGCTTCCGCCTGAGAGAGATCTAATCGTCCGTTGAGGAAGGCACGCTTCGTAAATTCGCCCGGCTCTGCCATCCGTGCACCAGACTCAACACAGACCTTGCAGACGATCCCAAGCACCAGCATCCCACCATGAGACTGGATTTCTACCACGTCTTCCGCCGTGAATGATCGTGGCGCTTTCATATAGACCACAAGGGCTTCATCGAGGAGATTCGATGTCGGTGGACGATCAAGGATTGATCTGCTCTCGCTTCCCGTATTCGATGCGGGAATTACAAGATCGGCAAGATGCAATGTATGGGAAGATATCGATACAAGGGGTCGGCCAGACCGTAATCGAACAACTTGAGAAGCGACAACAAGCGCCTGCGGGCCACTCAGACGTACGATGCCTATACCTCCCTCGCCTGCTGCGGTGGCAACGGCACAGATCGTATCTTCGAGTCCGCCACGCATGGGGATTTTCCGTTACTCCAGACGACGACAAGAATTCCTATGGCCCCAGGCCCGTGGTTATAGTACGCGGTCTCCCACGATTGCTGTATGAGACAGATTGGACGAAGGAGGGAGACGGTGTGCCATAGGCCAAGTTGAGGTGGATGCACCCGACAAACTTCTAGGCGCTCGTGCTGCTGCTCTGCTCAGCCCCTGCCGCTGCGAGGGCCTTGTCGGTGAGCAGAAAGCGATCAGTGACCAATTGCTGGGTAATGGTCAGGGTATTATTTGTCAGCCAATACAGCACCAAGCCCGCAGGAAAATTGATGAACAGAAATGTCATGCCAATGGGGAGTATCAACATGATCTTTGCCTGTGTCGGATCCATCGTATTGGGGGTGATCTTCTGTTGAATAAACATCGAGACCCCCATGAGCACTGGGAGCACATAGAAAGGGTCCTGCAGTGATAAATCGGTCACCCAGAGCATGAACGGGGCTTGGCGTAAATCGATCGTCATATACAGGACATTAAATAGGGAGATGAAGACCGGCATCTGCAAGAACATCGGGAGAAATCCGCCTAGCGGATTCACTTTTTGATCCCGATACAGCTTCATGAGCTCCTTGTTCAGGCGATCGCGGTCCCCCTTGTATTTCTCCTGAACTTCTTTGATCTTGGGTTGAATCACCTTCATCATTTTCATCGACTTGTAACTCTTGTATTGCAACGGCACAAATAAGAGCTTGATCATACACGTCAATAAGATGATGGTAACCCCGTAGTTACCGACATAGTCATGGATGAATCGCAGCACATAAAAGATCGGCTTGGCGACCGATTTCACAATTGTCCAACTGCCGTAGATGAACCATCCGAAATCGATCATATCTTCCAGACCCACGCCCAAGGAGCGGAGGGTGTCGTATTCCTTTGGGCCGGCATAGAGCTGAAGTGCAACCGAAGAGGCTGATCCTGGCGCGGCCATTCGCACTCCAGCCGACACAATTTTGGGGTCTTCCGTCTTGGCGAGCGCGGCCGCACCCTCTTTCGGCATCAACACCGATAGAAAATACTTATCCTGCAGGGCGACCCACTGGACGGCCCCTTTCCGCTCAAGCTCCTTCTCCGGCGTCTCTTTTTCTATTTTGTTGTCGACTTGGGAGGCCGATCCGATCAGACCGATGAACCCATCGCCCCATTCCACGATGCCAAAATTCGTCCCTAACCCGATATCGTAGGACTCGGTCATTCCCTCAAAGGCAAATGATACGTCCACCACATAACTGTTATGGTGGAATGTCAGCTGTTTCCTAATGTCAAGATGGGTGGCTGAATCGTGGAACTGCATCGTGACATGCCCGACGGGATGAGCGGCGTCGAGCT
Source organism: Nitrospiraceae bacterium (assembly GCA_041743755.1). Classification (GTDB taxonomy): domain Bacteria; phylum Nitrospirota; class Nitrospiria; order Nitrospirales; family Nitrospiraceae; genus Palsa-1315. Next base: position 7,047 of record JBGTMB010000142.1, read on the forward strand.
TCGTGAAATCTTTCTCAATCGTATAGAGACCCTCCCGAATCGTCTTGTCGATGTCGGCATTCGCGACCGTCATCGAGAGCGGGCCTTTGAATTTCCCCCCTTGGTAGACGAGCTGCACCGGTTTTTTGTCGGGAGGGCCCATATGGTATCGCTTGAGCTCCCAACTTCGAATCACCCCACCACGGTTCGATAGTTCGGCTCGAACCAGATCCGTCTCAACCGTCACTGTCTGTTCCGATGACGGCAAAGGGATACCCGACGCCGGTGCGCCAGACTTTGAACTTGATTGGTTTGCGATATTCGGGCTGGTCGAGCTACCGTCTTTGCCTGCCGGGATGGCAGGAGCCGGGTCTAGCTCTGAAGAGCCAGGAGCTTGGGCAGAGCCGTCCTGAGCAGGGGGCGGCTCAGGAAGCCATCCCATCTGCCTCATTAAAAGGTCAAATCCAAGAATGATGGCTAATGAGAGAACCAGAAAAACGATAACGCGTTTATCCATAATAAGCCGCTACACGATGCGAACAATGACGTCACTGCTGCTTCACAGAATCCATTCTCCAGAAAGAAAAACGGATCAATGTGTATCAGCAAGCAGATAACAAGGTTGCGCCTACCTTAGAAAGGGTCTGTTGGTCTAAGGCTGGGCGAAATTCAATCAGGTAATCCGGTCCACAGAGCTTGGCACTACTGGCGCACACTAGTCCTCATGCATACGAAGCAGCCGTTGACGCTGAAGAGTCGCCACCCATACTTCTTTCAAGACGGCAAAAGGCTGTGCAATCGAAGTCCGCTTGGGGAAGACGACGAGCGAGTGCCCAGGAATTAATTGCCCGCGTAGTTGACGCGTGAGCTCTCGAAACAGACGCTTGCCGCGATTTCGACTGACGGCTCCTCCGAATCGCTTTCCCACCACAATACCAACGCGGCTGCCATCCACATCGGTGCGACAAATCATGAGATTAAATAGAGTTGTCGAAATACGATGGCCATGTTGCTTCACATACTCGATGTCGCGACTACGTTTCAGAAACAGATCCCTGGCACCTGCACCCTGCGACATCACTATCATCCTGGGAGAGGGTCAGCTTGCACAGGACTTTCTTTCGAGCCTGGACTTCCAGACTCGACCATGATCACACACCATCGTCCTGTGAAGGGAACTACCCTGTC
>JBGTMB010000143.1:0-3912 GCA_041743755.1 Nitrospiraceae bacterium
ACTGCCTCGACCTCCGGGGCGTGGGTCGCCAGGTGAGCCGACACCTTCTCCCAAATTTCGTCGGGGTGCTGGTTTGGCACGAGCCGCATGTCGATCTTGACCGTCGCCGTGCTCGGGATGATCGTCTTCGACCCAGGCCCGCCGTAGCCGCCAGTAAAGCCCGCGAGGTTGAGGGTGGGTTGGGCCATGATCCGGTCGGCGTAGGGCAAATCGGCCGGCGGCGTCATCTTGGTCAGGCCGATCCGGCCGATCGCCTCGCCGATGTCGAACGGCAACGCATCCATCGCCGCCCGGGCGGCGGGCGTTGGCTCTCGCACATTGTCATAAAAGCCGTCGACGAGGATCCGGTTCTGGTCGTCGAGCATCGTGTTCAGGGCGCGGACCAGGGTCCAGATCGGGTTGGGGGCCACGCCGCCCCAATGCCCGGAGTGGAGATCCCGGTTCGGGCCGGTCGCCCGGAGCTCGATGTAGAGCAGGCCGCGCACGCCGAACGAGATTTCCGGGTAGCGGCTGTCCGTGACCGGGCCGTCCGAGGTGTAGACAAGGTCGGCGGTGAGCAGGTCCCGGTGTTGGGCGACGGCCTCGTCCAGGTGTGGGCTGCCGACCTCCTCTTCGCCTTCGAGCAGCACCTTGACGTTGACCGGCAAATGGCCGGTCGCCGTGAGCCAGGCGCGGATTGCGGCGATGTGGCTGACGTGCTGGGCCTTGTTGTCGGCCACGCCCCGGCCGTAGATTCGGCCCTCGCGGATTTCCGGCTCGAACGGCGGCGAGAGCCAGAGCTCCAGCGGGTCGGGCGGCTGGACGTCGTAGTGGCCGTAGAAGAGCACGGTCGGCTGGCCGGGGGCGTCGAGCCATTCGGCGTAGACCATCGGGTGGCCGGATGTCTCCAACAGGCGCGGCTCCAGCCCGGCCTTGCGCAGCAGGTCCATCTCCAGCGCCGCGCACTCCCGCACGCCGATGTCCTGGGCGCTGATGCTGGGCTGGGCGATGAGGCGCAGGAGGTCGGCGAGCGTGTCGTCGCGCTGGGCGTCGATCATTTCGAGTACGGACGGGAATTGTGCAGCGAAACTGGAAGTTATGATGTGCTTTTCCAACGTGGCAAGTCCCTAGTATAGTTGCGCGGGCAACTCGATTCTGGCATTCTCAATCTGTTTAGCAGGTGTGACCGTCATCGACCACTGATTGGAACCAAATGTGAGCTTTGAAACGATTGATCTTGTAGGCTGGAGACAATTTGATCAGGTTTCCATTGACTTTCATCCGCAGCTTACAGTCATCACCGGCGCGAATGGAAGTGGAAAAACCGGCTTGCTGCGCTTGCTTGGCCGACATTTGGGTTGGTGGTTCGAAGAATTGGGAGTTCCACGTTTCGTAGTCGGCTCCATGACTCTGCAATTCCTTACTGGATTGGTGGTCGACTCTGATCAGTTGAAGTTGATAGATGGCAGCGTAAATAAGAAGCATGGATCGTGGCTTCGGGACATGATTGTGCATGGCGCTTCGGACGATGCGCTAAAAGGGGATTATGTTTGGGATCATTCTTTATCCAACGAAGAAAATCAGATGCGACATCTGGAACAAAATTATCGTAGGGTCGGAGGAGTAAAATATTCAGACCAAGATGATTACTCGAATTTATTTGTAGCCAAAGAAGCCTCCTCAGCGATATATGACATCCAGTTCTTCCCCCAACATAATGTGGAAGGATTATATATCCCTTCACACAGATCAGAATTTGTGTACCGTGCAGTTGAGGCGATTCCATTTTCTGCACGCAGCGACCGAGAAATATTCGATCAAACGGTAAATTCAGTCCGCAGCCGATCATTATATCAACTGTCACATGATTTGAGGCCACCAAGTTATTATATGAAAGAAACGGTCGTCTCTTGGGCAATATTGGGATTTGGTAACGAAATTGTGGCTGCAGACAATGGGAAGGCACGTGCCTTTAAAGCATTTGAGCAGGTGATGTCAGAGGTGTTGCCACCTACATTAGGATTCCGCTCACTCCAGGTTCGTCCCCCAGAAGTCGTGCTCGATACTGACACCGGTGAATTCATGCTTGATTCCGTATCAGGTGGGATTGGATCATGACTTGACTTAGCTTGGCAAATTTTTATCCGAGACACAAGTCGTACAGAGCAATTGACTGTAGTAATCGACGAAGTCGAGAATCATCTTCATGCTTCAATGCAAAGAACGGTGCTCCCAAACCTACTTCGCGCATTTCCAAATGTTCAGTTCATTGTATCGACCCATAGTCCTTTGGTCGTGGGATCAGTCAAAGAATGTGCGGTGTACGGGCTAATTTACAATGAGCGACACCGTATCGATAGTATAAGACTTGATTTAGATACCCGGATAGGCACCGCATCGGCGATTCTCCGCGAAGCGCTTGGAGTGCCAGTAACTGCTCCAATATGGGTCGAAGAATATTTCGAAGAACTTGCGGTGCGGTACGCTCAGTTGAATGCTACGAGTGAGTCGCTGGCTAATCTGAGAAGAGAGCTGGCCCAAGAAGGGCTAGAAGAATTATCGCCGATTGTAATAGCTGATGTGCTGAAGCGGTGGGATAGAGTTCTGTGAGAAAGCTCTCGAAATCCGCGACACCCGGCGTCCTTGTCCAGAATGCATCAAGGTGGACTGAAAATTTGCTCGAAGCAATCACATCGGGAGATAGCGACCGGAAAGGTCGTATGGAGAGCAGGTATAGACATTCCGCAGTGAAAACTGCGCTCATCGCGGAAACGCACGGGAAGTGTGCATATTGTGAGTCGGTGATTACGCACGTAGCGTTCGGGGATATCGAGCATATATTCCCAAAATCCAAGAGGCCGGCGTTGTGCTTTGATTGGGATAACTTGACTTTGGCATGTAGCCAGTGCAATAGCAGGAAGCTGGATTATGATGAGGTTAGTTTCCCGCTGATTCATCCTTATAATGATGAGCCGTCGACTCATCTTCTTGTGCATGGCAGTATGATCTTTGGCAAGGCGGGTAATGATTTAGGTCAACTCACGGTTAATATTCTGGGAATCAACAGACCAGAACTAGTAGAAAGAAGGGCTGAACGAATCAAGAACGTATGGGTCCTTGCGGATAGATGGGCCAGACTTTCTCCAGGTCCCTTAAAGGAGTCGGCTGCCTCAGAACTGGAGCTAGAGGCTGATATCGACAAGGAATACTCAGTGTGTATTCAGAAGCTAGTGATCGAGTTGCAAAAATCCACAGTTTCTACATCTTGAAGTGACTTGAGGACATTCAACTCCTTCTGACGATCACGCCGTCGTCTCTACCCCATCCGCCAGGTGGCTGCATTACGAGCACCGCAACAGGCGGCGGACTCCTGTCTCTGCCGCTGGAGGACCAAAACAATCGGCCCGGATTCTCGCATCGTCCGGCCCGGTTGTCGCCGCTGACCATCCCGGCGGCTCGCCTCTGGGCGCGAAGTAGGGGCCTCGGGATGTGTTTCCCGAAGCCCTTTTCCTTGTGACGTTGCGTTCCGATGTGGTTAGCGCTTGAGCACGAGCGTGCTGGCGATCATGTCGTGCAGCGCCTGCTTGCGCGCGGTGAACGCGGCCATGATGAAGCCGATGAGCAGGATCACCGCCGAGAGCCATTTGGCGAAGTAACGCCCGGTTGCCCGCAGGAATGAAATCCGATTGCCATCAAGGCCCGTGACCACCAGGCCCATCGCCGATTTGCCGATCGTCGCCTGGCGCGCGGAGCTCTCCATCCCGGCGTAATAGAGCCACCCGACGAGGAAGCCGACGAATCCCGCGGCGCTCTCGTTCAGCAGGATGTTGGTGATGATGCTGACGATCGCGAGCAGCACCCCATCGATCAACGCGGCCACGACCCGGTTCCAGAAACCTGCGTATTCCACACCCTGCTCCCCTCTCCCAACCC
>JBGTMB010000144.1:0-7518 GCA_041743755.1 Nitrospiraceae bacterium
AAAAATGGCATGAGCTAGAACGTGACTTCTCGAAGATTGTGGCGATTGGCAAGAAACCACTGCATCGTCTTCTTGAGTCCGTCCCGGAGTGCATGTTTCGCCTGAAAGCCGAATAATTCTTTGGCTCGACTGACATCCAGGCACCGTCGCGGCTGCCCGTTGGGCTTGGTGGTATCCCATTCGATCTGCCCTGTAAAACCGGCTTCCGCAGCAATCATGGCGGCAAGATCGCGAATCGTGACTTCTTCCCCTGTCCCCAGATTGATGGGTAAATTTCCGTCATAGTGCTCGGCTGCGAGAAGGATACCTTCCGCGGCATCCTCTGCAAACAAAAATTCTCGGGTCGGAGATCCATCCCCCCATAATGTGAGTGTGGCATGGCCTGCTTCTTTGGCCGCCACACATTTACGTATTAAAGCGGGAATGACATGAGACGTTGCCAGGTCGAAGTTATCACGAGGGCCGTAGAGGTTCACCGGGAATAACACAATTGAATTGAACCCATATTGCTCACGATAGGCTTGCGACTGAACCAGCATCATCTTCTTGGCAAGACCATAGGGTGCATTCGTCTCTTCGGGATAACCATCCCAGATGTCGTCTTCTTTAAATGGGATTGCCGCAAACTTGGGGTAGGCGCAGATGGTACCCAATGCCACAAATTTCTTCAGCCCCCGTTGGCGCCCGACTTCTATGAGCTGGCTGCCCATCATGAGATTGTCATAGAAAAACTTTCCTGGGTTGGCTTGGTTCGCGCCAATCCCTCCAACCCGAGCCGCAAGATGGATGACCATATCGGGTGCATGATCGCGATAGAGTTGCTCCACCGCATCCATGTGCACGAGATCGTAATCTTGACTGCGAGGCACGACGATATCGCGGCAGCCTTTGGCGCGAAGCTGTTCGACGACACACGATCCCAAAAAGCCTGCTCCGCCCGTGACGACGACACGTGTATTAGACCAGAAGGATGACATATGAAGGCCAAGGTTGAGATTAAGGTTGAGTAGTCTTGCGAAGTGAACGAATCAATGCGTTGAGTTCTTTCCAGATTTCGTCGGTCAGTTTCATGGCAAGAAGGCATTCATTCTGTTTGAAATATTCCACCTTCTGTCCATAGATGAGGTGATTCTTCGTTTCAGCCCGTGATCCGCGAGAAGCGTAATAGAAATTTAACTTGTCCTTTGTATGCTGACGACCAAATCCTTCGGCAAGATTCCCGGGAACCGAGAGGGCAGATCTTCTAACCTGCGAAGTCAACCCGTAATCTTCCTTTCTCGGCAAACCCTCGGTTAATGAAAACACCTTCTGTGCCAACTCCATTGCTTTTTGCCAAACGGGCATATCCTCAAAAGAGCTAAACACCCTTATAGCCTCAACCACAGCGGTAGGTCGAGGGGAAGGTTGAGGGCGAGGTTAAGGCCAAGCTCGGAAGCAATGAGTCGCATTCCCTTATCCTTCACGTTCTCAACCTGCCCTTTAGCCTCAACCTTAGCCTTAGCCTCACTTCCGAGTCCCATCTAATTTTTCTGTTTCTGCAGCCAGATCAGCATCCACCATCATCGCGATCAACTCATGGAAAGTGACCTTTGGTTGCCAACCAAGCTCTTTCTTCGCTTTGCTTGCATCACCGATAAGAAGGTCCACCTCGGTCGGACGAAAGTACGTGTGATCAATCTTGACATGTTTCTTCCAATCTAGTTGCAAACGGTCAAACGCCAGCTCGAGCATTTCCTTGACGGTGTGTGTTTCACCAGTGGCGATAACATAATCGTCAGGGGTCTTCACCTGCAACATCATCCACATGGCTTCGATGTAGTCGCCGGCGAACCCCCAATCGCGCTTGGCATCAAGATTTCCCAGGAACAGATCCTGTTGCACACCCAACTTAATGCGGGCTGCGGCTTTCGTGATCTTGCGCGTCACAAACGTCTCGCCGCGCCGAGGCGATTCATGGTTGAATAAAATGCCGTTACAGGCGAAGAGGCCGTAGGCCTCCCGATAATTCACCGTCACCCAGTAGGAATAGACCTTGGCCGCTCCATAGGGACTGCGGGGATAGAATGGTGTTGTTTCGCGCTGAGGGACGTCCTGCACCTTGCCAAACATTTCGCTGGACGATGCTTGGTAAAACTTCGGCTTCAACCCTGACTCGCGAATGGCTTCCAGAAGGCGGATCGTTCCAAGTCCGGTAATTTCGCCGGTATACTCGGGGATATCAAAACTCACACGCACGTGACTTTGTGCGCCCAGGTTGTAAATCTCATCCGGCTGGATCGTTCGGATAATGCGGTTCAGCGAACTCGCATCGTTGAGGTCTCCATAGACTAAATGAAGCCGTCGATGCGGAACATGCGGGTCTTCATAAATGGGATCGATCCGTCCCGTATTGAACGAACTCGATCGTCGAATAATGCCATAGACCTCATAGCCCTTCTCCAGAAGAAATTCGGCCAGATACGATCCATCCTGCCCTGTAATACCACTGATCAACGCTTTTTTCACAAGCATACTCCTCGGTTGTAGCGGGATAACATGGACGAATTATGCCTTGCTCACACAATGTTGTCTACAAGCTGCACTCTTCCGATCGAATCATGGATCACGGCTTATTCTTGCACAGAACCTTCTCCACGCATTAGAATGCCCTGGTCCATGTGACGGTTGATCGGCGGTTGGTCTTGAAGGCTATGACGATACGTCGGGGAATCATATTCGCCTATATCCTGTGCGGCGCCTTTCTGGTGGCCCACATCATCAACGCCGTGATAGCAGAGGCCTTGTCTGTCCCGAGCGGATCGGTGCGCCCCTCACCAGGGTCGGACCGAGAAGGTGAGGCAAAGACTTCTGCCTCTGCAATGATTGAATCTATTCGAAAGAGTGGACTCTTTCCCCTTCCGCCTGATCCTGTTAGTGCGAGCGCAACTGGGTCCGGTGCGCCGCCGCCGCCTCGCGTGCCGCTCAATCTGGCGTCAAAGCTCAAGCTGCTAGGGGTGGTGATGGGAGATCATGAAGGCGTCTCGGCCATTGTTGAAGAACTGTCGAGCAAGCGTCAACTATTCTTTCGGTTGCACGACCACATACCTGATATCGGTGAGATCAGTGAAATCCGTCGAGACGGGATGGTCGTTCGGCAGGGCGATCAACAAGAGCTCCTTGAACTCGCCGCTTCGCAGATCGAGAAGCCTCCGGCTACACCAGCACCCGGCGCATCAGCCGTGACTCAAGCACCGGCGAGTCCGACGCGTACGGTCCTCGATCGAAGAATCGTTGAGCAAGCCATGGACGATCTGCCCAAACTATTGTCCCAGGCGAGAGCCGTGCCAAACCTCGTGAATGGAGCGATGAACGGGTTCCGTCTAGACTACATTGCACCGTCCAGTTTTTATGAAAAAATCGGTTTGAAATACGGGGATATCCTGCAGCAGGTTAATGGTGTGGACATTCGTGACCCGAGCACGATCCTCACACTCTTTCAACAGCTTCGCAATGAGCGCGCTGTGAAGCTCGATGTCTTGCGCAACAATCAGCGCACAACCATGAACTTCGATATTCGCTAAGCGCCTTACCGCTCTCCAACACCTTCTCCCCGACCATCGCGGCATGCCCTCGGGGTTCTTGATCGAGATCATCTCCTAGCCCGCATTATTCACGAAGGCTTCTACTGCAACCGCCGCCACGCCGCTCCGACAGGCCTGACGGCGGGCGGGCTCGCCACTCAGTCGGTCAACATACTGTTCAAGTATGCTTCCCTCCCTCGCGGCTCCGCGCGCCCGTCTCGCGTGTCGTCTCGGCGGTTTCGTCACGAACCCTCGTGAATAATGCGGGCTAGGGAGCCTGTCCGACAGTGCCTTCGTGACGAGGCGAAAGAGATGCGGTCAGATGCGAGGCCGCAGGCCTGGAAAAACCGGAGGCGTATTCGCTGGAATACGTTGAGGATTTTTTCGGGCCGAGTACGATGCAGATGGTCGCAGATCTTTCGCCGCAGTAGAATGGTCAATGTCAGACCGGCTCCCAGGCTCAGACAAGGGACGACCCTCCTGTCAGCAGAAAGTACCCTGCATTGTAAATGATGTGCAGCGCGAGTGGAGGAAGGACAGACCCAAACCGATCACGCAGAACCCCAAACAGCAGCGAGGGAAACAACGTCAACAAGGCCCACGGAAGCGAATGCGTCGCAATGTGCGCGCCAGAAAATACGACCGACGTCAGAAGATTAGCGATGCTGATTCCGACGAACGATTGCCTCCCCCATCCATGAGTGAATAGCCATCCTTGCAGGCATCCTCGAAACAAGAGCTCCTCAACAAGAGGCTGCCACAGCACCGCCACAAGGAACGGAAGGGAGAATATCTGCAGCCACGGCAAGGGTTGGACGACTGCCAGGAACGGCAACAGAACCCAGAAGACTGCGCCTAGGGCAAGGCTAGACAGAAAAATCGGAGCGCGATAAAAGGCCGGCGCCGTTTTGAGGCCGCACCTCTCGCACAGGACCGACAGGATATGGGAGGTCGTGGTACTCACATCTCAGCGAGGTTCCCCGGGGTATCCCAGGGAACCTCAGCAGATGAGTGATGTGGTTGAGTATCCGTCACGTGACTATAATCGACGCCGACTTCTCCAGACCAGTGCCCCAATGGCCATAACCAACATGATCGGCATCAGCGCGTCGTTCGTGCCGGCCAGAGCGATCGTGCAACCGCCTCCACCACCAGAAGAAGATGCAGCTTCGCTGACAACTGGCGCGTCGAAGTTCGCCGTCACTGAGGCGGCGGTACTGACGACACAGGAACCGGTGCCTGTGCAGCCGTTGCCGTTCCAGCCAGTGAAGGTCGATCCACCATCGGCTGTCGCGGTCAGAGTGACGGTGGTGTTATTAATGAAATTGGCACTACAGATTGCGCCGCAATCGATTCCCGTCGGCCCTGAGACGACTTTACCCGTTCCACTCCCCCCTTTAAGCATGGTGACCGTAAAGGTTCCCGGAGGCGGCAGTAGGTTAAACGTCGCCGTCACCGTCACCGTACTGGCCACCTGACAGAGACTGGTTCCGGTGCACCCACCGCTCCAGCCGGCAAAGATCGACCCGGCCGTCGCTCTGGGCGTCAAGGTCACGGTCGTCCCGCCAGGGTACGTCCCGATACAGTCCCCGCCGCAATCGATGCCAGGAGGATTCGACGTGAGCGTGCCGGCTCCTGTCCCGTTCTTATTGACCGTTACAGTGATAGGCGGCGATATCACAGGTATCACGTTAAACGTTGCGGTTACTGTGGCCGTGGTCGACGCCACACAGGCGCCGGCGCCTGCGCAACCACCGCCATTCCAACCGGTAAAGACAGAGCCGGCATCAGCTGCGGCAGTCAATGTCACTCGCGTCCCGCCAGGATAAGTTCCGACACAGTCTGCGCCACAAGTAATCCCAGCTGGGGCAGCGGTAACAGTGCCCGCTCCCGTGCCATTTTTATTGACGGCGACCGTGAACGGAGCAGGCGCCGGGAGATTAAAGGTCGCCGTGACGGTAGCGGTAGTCGACACGGCACAGCTACCGGTCCCGCTACACCCACCGCCGCTCCATCCGGTGAACAGAGACCCCGCGCTTGGTGTCGCCGTCAGCGTCACGGTGGCTCCACCAGGGAAGCGTTCGTTACAGTCCCCCCCGCAATTAATCCCGGCTGGCGTAGACGCGACCGTTCCGGTTCCCGCGCCATTCTTGGCGACCATCACAGTAAACGTCGGGGCTATGGAGTTCAGCGCATTGAACGCATTCAGTCTGCGACCCGTCGAAACGAGGCCTTTCAGATCCGATGAAACATCGCCGGTGTTCAGAATCGCATTTCTGATCTGCGCCACCGTCAAGTTCGAGTTGACGGAAAGGAGAAGGCCGACGACCCCCGTCACGTGCGGCGTGGCCTGCGAGGTGCCGGATAAGAATTGATAGTCGTTCGTAGCATTCGGCGTGCGGTTGGTGCTGTTGATGTCCACTCCCGGAGCCGCAATCTGAACCGAGCTGGCGCCGAAGTTTGAGAAACTGGCTTTGTCGCCTTTTTGATCAATCGCTGCCACAGCAATCACATTCGGCAGCGCCGATCCACAGTCGGGGGAGGTGTCGACGCTATAGCCGGCGGGAAAAACACGATTCCCATCCTTGTCCGAATCCGAACTCTGATTGCCCGCTGCTGCGAGCACCATCACACCAGCCGCATTCGCCTTGTCGAGTGCAGCATATAAGGACTTACTGCAGGGGCCGGGACTGGTAAAACTGGCATTGATCACATGAGCGCCCTTCTTGATCGCATATTCTATCGCCGATAAGATGGCATCCGCTGGCAAATTGCCGTTTTCGTCGCTGGCTTTCAGCGCCATCAGCCTGACCTTATGCATGACGCCGGTGACACCGGAATTATTGTTGCCGACTGCCCCAATCGTGCCGGCAACGTGTGTTCCATGGCCGAGCGGATCCATCGGATCGTTGTCGCCGGAGCGAAAATCGTAGCCGAAGACATCGTCCACAAATCCATTCCCATCGTTATCGATCCCGTCATTGGGGATCTCCCCCGGATTCTTCCACATGTTGGCAGCCAGATCAGGATGATCATAGGCAATGCCGCTGTCGATCACCCCAATGATCACATTGGAGCTGCCTGTGGTGATATCCCAACCTTCCGGTGCATCGATATCGACGTCTGCCGTGCCGACAGTTCCGCTCACATTCTGTCCAGTATTGCGAAGTCCCCATAACGATGTGAACTGGGTGTCGTTCGGTATAGCAGCTAATTGATAAATATAGTTCGGCTCGGCATATTCGACGGCAGGGTTATGGCGATATCTCTCCAGGGCGGCCTCCACGGTCTCGCCCTTATTCAATTTCAGATGTTGCACCCGTCCCTCGCCTCCGGCAAAGGACTTGATCATCTGCCCCCCTGCTGCCGCGACCGTGGCCTTCGAGGCGCTGTCTAGAAACTTGACGATCAATTCTCCTTGTACATACTGCGCCTGCTCCACCGAGCTCCCGGTCACTCGATTGAACTCTCTATTCTCCTGTATGGCTTCGGCGGTGCTGGCATCATTCCACAACAACAACGAGCCGAACGAACAGGCCAGTGCGAATGCGCCTACGCGTATCCAACGTGATCGCTTGGTGAGTCTACTGCTCGGTGTGTGAGAGCAGGTTTGGTTCGGCATATTCAACCTCATGGAATGCAGATAATCGTGTCAACACTCTCTCGACCGTTTCTTTGTTCATAATTCGAACATGGTGAACGCCGATGCCTTTGATGACGGCAATCCGTTCGGTTCCACATTCTTTCAGAATGGCATCTATACGTTCCTGAGAGACCGATGGTTTGAACTTCACCAACGCCTCACCCGAGACAAATTCCCGTTTCATCTTGGTGATTGTGGGTCTGTCTGTCTTACCTGTTATTTGAGGATCGTTGGTCTCGCACGCGGTAACGATCAGGCTCGTGCCTGAGGCAAGAATACTCAGCAAGAGAAAGGTACGAGTCCTGCCTGACAGCA
>JBGTMB010000145.1:0-20280 GCA_041743755.1 Nitrospiraceae bacterium
GAAAGATAACCATCACAACATAAGCTAGCTGGAGAAACGTCGTACCCTTGCCCAAAAAGGTGGGCGTAAGATCCACGCGATAATCTGTGAAATGCGCCACCGCCGTTCCCATCAGCAAGATGACGTCCCGACTGGCCACAAGGATGGTAACCCACAACGGAATCAAATGAATCAGCGAAAGCGTGATGAACCCGGAGGTGAGCAGCAGCTTATCGGCTAAAGGGTCTAACACAGCGCCCAGCCGAGTATGCTGATTCTTCATGCGGGCAATCAGCCCATCAAGCGCATCTGTAAGCCCAGCCACAAGAAGCACAATGAGTGCTTGATCGAATCTGCCGTAGATCAGCAACCCAATGTAGCAGGGAATCAGGAGAATGCGGAGGATGGTCAAGCTGTTGGGGATATTCATATTAAGGACATCGCGGCGACGACAGCGGGGAGAGATGATAGGAGGGCGCTACACGGTTGTCAACGGCTTGCGGTCGGCGCGGCCCCACCCTATAATCAAACAATGGGCTATATTATTTCGTGTCGGTGCGATGGAGGGCATGATGAGTTCGTTGCCGCTGCTTTTCAAAAAAGAAGGATTGATTGAAAAGCACCAGCTCGAAGGGGTTGACCCGAGCGATAGGTATTTCAATCGCATGATCCTTGTCAATCGAACACCCTCTGGCTACGCCGCGAAAATCATGTATGAAGCACTGAACGTCGAAGGCCACCCCCATCCCACCATCACGGCTGCGGTACAAGAGCTCATCGACATGATGCAGCGATTCGGCTTCAGTAGAATGAGAACACGCGCCAATTTCAAAGGCACGAAGTATCTCGCCGAAAAAGAAACCTGGGTCGATTATCAGGACCTGGCGTAGCCACAACTCTTACGCGGAGACATACTCCCGATAGACCAGATCGTGAATCCGTGGGCGGAAGGCCTTAATCTTCTCGTTCCTTCGGTTCGGATGTACTCGATTGGATAACAGCACCACCTCCAATTCATGAAGTGGATCAATCCATAGCGACGTCCCCGTAAAACCGAGATGACCGAACGACCGCTCAGAAAAACTGGACCCCGATGAAGACGGCGCAGACGGAGTATCCCATCCCAATGCCCAACTCGATCGAGCGACAGATTGCTGGCGGGTCATAAACTGCCTGACAAGATCTCCATCCAGGATGGACTCTCTTCCATGATAGCCGCGGAGCCAGGCTCCAGAGACCGCCAGTACTGACTCAGCAGTCCCGAATAATCCTGCATGACCTGCAACACCACCCAGCGCTGCAGCATTCTCGTCGTGCACCTCCCCCCATAAGAGTCGATTACGCCACTCGTCCCGTTCAGTCGGGGCTATGCATGATACATCAACAATTGGGCGGAGGCTATCGCGTTGCGCTCCCCCTGCCGTAGGGCAAAACATCATAGGGTCAGCCCGTAGCGGTCGGACGATGGCATCTTCGCACCAGCGGTCTAACGCCATTCCACTGAGACGCTCCACCAGAAACCCCAACAACATGAATCCAAGATCACTATAGACGCAACGCTCCCCGCGCGCATAGAGCAACGGCTCATCTCGAATCATCTTCAGTACCAGTTGCTTGGCAGCATAATTTCCTCCAGAAGGTTCAAGACCAACACCTCCGGTACCCAGCCGCTCGTAGAAGGGCCGCCATCCTGGCAGGCCAGAGCGATGAGTCAAGAGGTCTTTCACCGTTGCCTGACCAATTGGCGTTCCGTCAAGTTCAAATAAGACTTCCTGTACTGGATCTCCAAGCCTTACCTTGGAGTGTTGAGCCAGAAGCAAGAGAGAGGTCCCCGTTGCCAACGGCTTCGTGAGAGACGCGAGGTCATACAGGCTAGTGGGTTGTACCGGAAGGCCCGGAGGGTCTGACGACAATCGCCCAGCCACCACCACACATTGCAGCTCCCCACGAAGACGCACCGCCAGCTGAGCACCGGGGAAGACACCCTCGTCGACGGCCGATTGCAAAGCCGCCTGAATGACATGATGAGTAGCCATGGGGCGGGATACCCTATTGTGGGCGGGAAACAATACGGTTGCGGGGAGCCGCGAGAGCCAGCCTAGAGAACGCCTGAGCCAGCGAGAAGTGGTCGCTTCTGACGAGTTAGAGCCTCGGGCTCGATTCTCCTTCAAGCTTCTCTACCGATGCGGTTGCGGCGTCATGGAACGCCTCATGTTCTTCCACTTCCAGCATCCGTTCGAACATACGCAACGACGCCCGCAAGCGTTCAACCATCAGCAAGCGTTGTTTTTGGAGCGACGTGAGGTCACGCTGTGTATCGGTCAGCTCGACCCTGGCCTGATGGATCAGTTCGCTCGCCTTCTGTTCAGCCTCCTTGATGACGAGATCCGCCTCCCGATGAGCATTCCGCTTTACATCCTCTGCCAGCGATTGAGCAGATAACAGCGTACTCGACAATGTTGCTTCCGTCCGTTTTAACTCGGCAAGTTGCTGTTCCAGAAATACGATCTTTTCTCGCTGCACCGCATCGTCTCGATTCAATAATTCGACCGTCTGCGCTATTTCTTCGAGGAAGCGATTCACCTCTTCCTTGTCATATCCGCGAAAAGCAACCTTGAACACCATTTGCTGGATATCAAGCGGCGTCATTCTCATGGCATCCCCCATGCTCATCTCAGTTCATCCTCATGGCCAATTCCTTGAGTGACTGCACAACCGCGATTTGCAGGAAATTGATAATCAGGATCACGACGATGGGCGATACATCCATGCCAATCCGCGTGCCAATCAGCCGTCGAATTGGAGCGAGGACCGGTTCGGTCGCACGATTGAGAAATTGGACGATCGGATTCCATGGATCCGGGTTGACCCACGAGATCAGGGCACGAGCAATGATCACCCACATATAGAGCCATAATACATAGTCAAGAATCGAGGCCATTGCCGAAAGAACATTCCCCGCGACAAACATCAGCGCCCCAACTCTTTCGATCGCGTGGTAGCCGCTTCAACCGCAGCCATTAATGTAGCACGAAACCCCCCCTGTTCAAGCCGATGAAGTCCGGCGATGGTGGTGCCTCCAGGTGACGCCACCCGATCTTTCAGCTGAGCAGGGTGTGCGCCTGATTCGAGCACCAAGCGAGCCGCGCCAAGTACTGTCTGTGCAGCAAGGAGTTCGGCGGTCTGCCGCGGCAAACCCATCATCACTCCCCCATCCGCCAACGCTTCAATGGCCTGAAACACATAGGCCGGGCCACTCCCACTCAGGCCAGTCACCGCATCCATCAATCTTTCCTCAACCAGGACCACACGACCGACCACTTCGAATACCATTCGAGCCACATGACCATCGTCCTCAGTGACCGTGCTACCAAAAGTTAGCGCAGTCATACCCTCCCGGACCAATGCTGGAATATTCGGCATCGCACGAACAACCCGCCCCCCCCCGGAAATCTGTTCGGCGATTGTCGGAATCTTCACCCCTGCCACAATAGAGATCACAAGGGCATGGGCCAGGATTGGGCCAAGCTCCCTGAGCACAACAGGGAGCGCCTGAGGCTTCACGGCCAAAATGACCACGTCAGCCCAGACAACCGCTTCACGGTTAGCCGAACCAACCCGAATGCCGAACTGCCCTTGTAAGCGATCGCGGCGCTCGGGAACGGGATCCGTTGCCCAAATCAACGCAGGCGGACAGACCTGCCCTGCAAGGAGACCACCGATCATGGCCTCGGCCATCTGGCCGCCTCCGATGAACGTAAACTTCTTTATGATCGTTGAACTAGACACACCCCGCTCCCCAACCGTACGACGATACTCATCCGACATACCGATTGCGCGCCCCCTCAAAAAAATGCGACGAAGCTCTGACGTATTGTACAGACCCCCCCAGATAAATGTCAGCGCACACCCTTCGACTCACTCTGAGTTGTGAGAGAGTAGCGTGATCCCGCTGACCATCGTTCCGTTCACCCGGCCTTCCCGTCGATAGGAATAAAACAGCTGGTCGTGGCAGATCGTGCATACATTCACCGCAGAAACAGCAGATGTGGACACGCCCGCTCCTTCCACTTGCCGGCGGATCAAGCCCTTGAGATCGAGCCGAGCTTTATGCCCTCGATAGTCATGCACGACCGACTCCCAATCAGACAACCCCAATCGAAGCTGATCGAGCACCGGATGGTCCACTTCATAGCAGCAAGGGCCGGCTGATGGTCCAATACTGACTCGCAGATCCGACTGGGTCGACCCGAATCGGCTCGCCATCAGTGTGAGCGTTTTCGAAACAACCCCAGCCACCGCGCCCCGCCAACCGGCATGAATCGCTGCGACAACGCGCCGGCGTGGGTCATGCACGAGCACGGGGACACAATCCGCCGTGCGCACGGCTACTGTCACGCCTGGTTGATCGGTCACCAACGCATCCCACCCACCGGGAAACCGATCCGACTCCGTGAGTGGACGATCCAACACCAGCGCCTCAGTTCCGTGCACTTGTTTGACGGACAGCAGCCAGCCGCGCCCCTGCGCACCAGACTGACGAGCGGGAATTCCGACATCGAATCCCAGTGAGTGTGCGTGACGGCGCGTGCCGAAGAAGTGCCGAACACCGTCGCGCGCGGACGCAAAGGCAGGAACCGTAATGACTGCTGCACTCATAGTCATACCCCGCTATGACCGACTCACGCCGACAAACGCGTCTGCTCAGTCGACCTGCTTGCGCAGGAAGGTGGGTACATCCCACTCGTCATCAGTGACCGCGGCAGCGCGTTCCATCGATACTCTTCCATCTCCCATCCGCCGCAAGTAGGTTGGGCGATCGAAATCTTTGAAGGGCCGCTCCGCGTACGATCGTTCTCCCACCGTCTGGCCGGCGCCGGTGGTCACCGTCTGTTGCACAGGACGGGACGCCCGAACCGCGGCCACGGGAACCGGAGCAGGCTGATCCTCCCGTTCAAACCCTGTCGCAATCACGGTCACAACCAAGTCATCGCCCATATCGGGGTTGATCACCTGTCCAACAATGATGTTGGCTTCAGGGTCAGCGGTCTGTTGAACAATCGTCGCCGCTTCCTCGATCTCATGCAACGTCATGTTGGGCCCACCAGTGATATTCAGCAACACCCCACGTGCACCCTCGACACTCCCCTCCTCCAACAACGGACTACAAATCGCCTTTTGCGCCGCTTCGATCGCTCGATTCGTTCCGCGCGCCACGCCCATCCCCATCACTGCACGGCCCGTATGGGACATGACGGTTCGGACATCGGCGAAATCCACATTGACATGGCCGGTGGTCGTGATCACATCGGCAATTCCTTGAATGGCCTGCCGGAGGACATCATCAGCGACCTTAAACGCTTCGAGCAGTGGCGTCGCTTTGTCGACGATGCCGAGCAATCGCTGATTCGGGATTATCAGTAAGGTGTCAACATGCCGGCGGAGATCGCGGACCCCTTCGTCCGCATGGAGCATCCGGCGATGACCTTCATACGAAAAAGGCTTCGTCACGACCCCAACCGTCAAGATACCGAGTTCACGCGCGATACTCGCCACAATCGGCGCGGCACCCGTTCCGGTTCCACCGCCCATTCCGGCGGTCACGAACACCATGTCGGCACCCTCAAGACACTCCCGAATCTGATCTTTGCTTTCCAGTGCCGAATCCTTTCCGACTTCTGGCTTGGCCCCGGCGCCGAGCCCTCTGGTCCGTTCAGGGCCCAGCTGAACTTTATACGACGCCCGCGATCGTTCCAACGCCTGCAGATCCGTATTCGCCGCGATGAAATCGACCCGAGCTAATCCGGACGTAATCATGGTGTTCAACGCATTACACCCGGCGCCACCGACACCGATCACTTTAATCCGAACGGGAGACACAACATCCTCTTCAAACGAAAACATCAGGACACCTCCCTTGATAAAATCCGCAAGGCGGACATTCGCCTCACGCATCGGTTAGAACAACTCGAAGAACCATCCCCTCATACGAGTCAAGACCTTATCCAACGGCCGCCCGCTGCGCAGACCAGCGATGGCCATCTCCTCAAGATGGCGTCGGGCATGGAGCAGCAGTCCGACGCCCGTGGCATGTATGGGATTGCTGACGATGTCGCGAAGCCCTCCGAGACCACCGGGTGCGCCACGGCGAGCCGGGAGATTCAAGACCTGCTCTGCCGCATCGGGCATCCCTTCCAACAACGATGTCCCACCGGTAATCACCACTCCGGCTCCCACCATGCCCTCGTAGCCGGCACGTGCGATTTCCCGACGAACCAGCTCGAATATTTCTTCGACCCGTGGCTCAAGAATCTCAGCAAGATCGCGCCGCAAGCACCTCCGTGCTGGACGGTCGCCGACCGACGGAACCTCGACCATTTCATGGCCCTGCACCAACCCTGTTCTGGCGATCCCGTGCTGCAATTTAATTTTCTCAGCTTCCGTTTGAGAGGTCAGCAATCCGATGGCAAGATCCTTCGTCAAGTTCTGCCCACCGATCGGCAAAACCGCAGAGTGCCTGATACTCCCGTCTAGGAAGATCGCGAGGTCGGTTGTCCCACCGCCAAGATCGATCATGACGACGCCAAGATCGCGTTCTTCCTGGCTGAGGACGGCCTCACTGGACGCCAAAGGCTGCAACACCATGTCGATAACATCGAGCCCCGCACGATTCACACACTTGATGATATTCTGCGCCGACGTCACAGCGCCGGTGATGACATGAACATTGACTTCGAGACGGTTCCCGGACAGACCTAACGGCTCCCGAACCCCTTCTTGCCCATCTACCATGAATTCACGAGGGAGCACGTGAAGAATCCGCCGTTCATGGGGGACGACGGCCAGAGTCCGTGCGCTTTCGATCGCACGCTGGATGTCTTCCCGTGTGACTTCTGCCTTTTTGAGCGCGACGACCCCCTTGCAGTTTTCCGCAGAGATGTGGCTGCCTGCAATGCCGGTATAGACGGAATTGATCTGAACCGCCGCCATCAGCTCGGCTTCCTCCACCGCCTTCTTGATCGATTCCACGGTGCTCTCGATGTCGACCACGACACCCTTGCGAAGCCCTCGCGACGGACTGGATCCCACCCCGATAATATTGAGCACGCCATCATCGGTGATTTCCGACACGATGGCGCAGATCTTCGTGGTCCCGATATCTAACCCCACAAGAATCTGATCACGCTTCGGCACAGCCCTCACACCCTTTCTCGCACAATGACGCGATTGTCATACCGTAAATCGATCTCGTTCACTGCACCCGTCCGATCATCGAATGGGCTGGTTTTAAATGACGGATTCACCTTCCGAAATCGCTCCCATTGATCGACCAGAGAATCGCCTCCAAACTGAAATCGCACCCCGTTGGCCGACGCCACCACATTCGAGACATTCGTGAGATCGATTTCAACCCTCCCGCCGAACGTATTGGCGATGAGCTTGGCCAACACGACCCCGGACTGAACCGCATGACGTACACCTGATTCGCCGTGCTGAAGAGGCTGAGCCTCCAAGCCAATCAACAGGGGTAGAGCCTGATCATCCTGCCTGCCTAGTTTGGCGAGAAGATGTCCGCCTTCATCACTCAACCAATGGTCCGCGCCTGCGCGAATAATCGCGGCTGGCGTTCGCTCCACTACCGTGATATGCAGAATATGCGGCGGCCGGCGTTCAACCGTCGCCTCCTTAATCCATGCATGCGCCTGCACTCGCTCAGCAAGAAACGATGTGCTGATTTGATGCAATCCCATGCCTGGCTTCAACACGAGCCGCTCCAATATTTCCGGTTTCGTCACTCGGTGCATACCCTCAATCTCTACGTCACGGATTTCTAGCCAACCCTGAAGCATGGGTCCCATTTCTCGAGTGATGATGGTCAATCCCCACGCCAACGCGGCAAGACCGAGAATCCATCGCCCCACGATCAACGCACGCCTACGCCGTGAGAGCAACGTCTCCCGACGCGCCTGTTGGCGTTGATCCGCGACCTGACTGGCACGCGCGCCCTTCCATTGGTTCGACCGTGGGCCGATGGGAGGCGCCGCTCGTTTCCGCATGAGTATCTTCATGGCACGTTCACTTCCTCTGACGAACGGTCAAGGCGACCGCGCGAGTGAGTGCGGACTCAAGAATCCGTTCGGTCAACTCGTCATAGTCGATTCGGGCCTGTGCCGCCGCCATCGGGAGCAAACTCGTTTCAGTCATGCCTGGCGCGGTATTGATCTCCAATACGACCGGGCGGCCGCGCGGGGTGATACGAAAATCGACTCGGGCCGCACCCTCACAGCCCAGTACGTGATACGTGCGCAACGCCAACATCCGAATCTGCCTGGTCACTGCGGCGCTCAAGGGTGCAGGACAGAGATATTGGGTTTTCCCTTTTTCGTACTTCGCGGAAAAATCGTAAAAGCCTCCCGGCGCCACGATTTCCACAGCAGGAAGCACCAGCGGAGAGACATGGTGTCCTCCGATGATCGACACCGTAACCTCATGCCCCGGGATATAGGTCTCGACCATCGCATCCACGTCATAGCGATGGGCCAAGGCCAGAGCATCACGCCATTGCGACTGTTTTCGCACAATCGTGACGCCAATCGTGGACCCTTGCGAAGCAGGCTTCACCACAAGAGGCCAGTGCAATTTTTCCGCTCGCAACAGGGTGGCGCTGGAGACGTTCCCTCCTCGCTTCACAACTGTGCCGGCCGGCACAGGAATACGCGCTGAAGCCAAGAGTGTTTTCGTCGTAACTTTATGCATACCGATTGCACTCGCCTGGATGCCGGATCCGGTGTAGGGAATTCCCAACGTTTCCAGGAACCCTTGAATCGCTCCATCTTCCCCGCCCGGCCCATGCAAAGCTAAAAATGCCAGGTCGATCTTCTGATCGCGCAGATCCTGAGAAAGCGTCGGTCCGACATCAATGGCAACCGCGTCGTAGCCACGACGGACCAACGATCGATGAACCGCTGCGCCTGTCCGGAGCGACACCTCACGCTCAGCCGATTGTCCGCCCATCAGCACCCCGATGCGGGCACGGGTCAGAAGCGGCCGCTCTGTCGAATGAAGCTCACTCATACCGCAATGTCTCTCCCACGATCTTCAGTTCAAGATCTAACCGCACCCCCACCCGACGGCGAATTGCGCTGCGGACCTTCCCGATCAATGCCGTCACATCTGCCGCATTCGCCTGACCACGGTTGACCATGAAGTTGGCATGCTTCATCGAGACTTCCGCATCGCCGACACGTGCACCCTTGAGGCCGACTGCCTCAATCAGTCGTCCGGCAGAATCGTTCGGAGGATTCTTGAACACACAACCGGCGCTGGGCATCGCGAGCGGTTGTGTGTCTCGTCGATAGTGGAGATAGTCCTTGACCACTCGCTGGATTTCCGATTGGACCCCTGGCTTCAATTGAAGCCAGACTCCCACCACGATGCCGCGTGGCAGCACGGCCCGTCGATATTCGAACCTCACCTGAGCTGCCTCCAGGTCCACCATCTGGCCTTTCATATTCACCATGCGAACAGCCTTGATCGAATCCTTCATTTCACCGAGCTTTGTCCCGGCATTCATGACGACACAGCCGGCCGCTGTCCCGGGAATTCCCGCCGCCCATTCCAGTCCCGCAAGGGAATGACGGATCGCGTACCCAATCAATGTCGGCATCCCGACTCCCCCTTCGGCATACAACACCGCCGTCGGTTCTTCTTTGATTGC
This sequence comes from Nitrospiraceae bacterium, assembly GCA_041743755.1. GTDB lineage: Bacteria > Nitrospirota > Nitrospiria > Nitrospirales > Nitrospiraceae > Palsa-1315. The sequence goes on from JBGTMB010000145.1 coordinate 9,698, forward strand.
CCGCAGCCGCGCCAAGCTGACCACAATGCCGCGAATGCCTCCGTCTCGGATAAGGAGGTTCGTTCCACCCAGGACGAACATCGGAATCTTGTGCGCACGCGCCTGCCGAACCACCAGACAGACATCTTCAATATCCGCGGGCTCACAGACGACATCCGCCGGCCCTCCGATCTTAAACGAGGTATACTCTCGCAGCGGAGCCCGGAAGGATGTGGATCCCCTGAGACCGGCCACCGCAGCACGCACATCTGTCTGCGTAAACTGCGCATGCGCGTGTGCGGTTGTCCTAACACCTTGGCTCCCTCGCGTCATCGCATCATCCGATTGGAGCCAATCTGGCCAACAGTCCAACCCCCGTCTTCCAAATATCCCCTGCCCCTAACGTCATGACGAGATCCCCCGATTTCAGATGGGGGAGCACCTGATCCACCATCTGATCTTTATGTTCTATAAACGTCACAGACGGATGGCCCGCCGCACGAACAATGTCGGCCAACCTGGCTCCGGACACTCCGGGAATCGGCTGCTCCCCCGCCGCATAGATGTCCGCCAAGAACAAGACGTCTGATTGGTCAAACGCCTTCGAAAAATCCTCCAGCAAGTCTCTCGTCCTGGTATAGCGATGCGGCTGGAACAGTACCACCAACCGACGGTCTCCCCACCCTTGCTTGGCCGCAGCCAGAGTGGCTTTGATCTCCGTTGGATGATGCCCGTAATCGTCTACGACCATGATCCCATTGGCCTCCCCCCGCAGATGAAAGCGGCGCTCAACTCCGGCATAGGCCGCCAACGCTTTCCTGATGAGATCGACCGGGACATCCAATTCGAGACCGACCGCAATCGCCACAAGCGCGTTGGCAACATTGTGTCGGCCTGGCACCGCCAGGCGGAACGGGCCCAAATTGCGACCACGGAACTGCGCCCGAAACTCAGCGCTCCATTTGCTTAAGCTGATGTCCGTCGCAAAGAAATCCGGCGTGACCCCATTACGTTCCGAGAGTCCATAGGTCTGATAGCGCTTCACGATGCTCGGGAAGAGCGCCCTGAGCCGATCATCATCGGCGCACAACACGGCTAACCCGTAGAACGGCACCTTATTGATAAACTCGAGAAAACATTCGTTGATGCGTTCCATACTGCCGTAATGATCGAGATGCTCCCGGTCGAGATTCGTCACCGCGACAATGGTCGGTGATAGACGGAGAAACGATCCGTCGCTCTCGTCGGCTTCCGCCACGAGGAGATCGCCTCGACCCAGGCGCGCATGGCTCCCCAACGCATTCACTTTCCCCCCGATCACCATCGTCGGATCCAATCCACCCTGGGCCAAGACATTGGCCACCATCGACGTCGTAGTGGTCTTCCCATGTGCGCCGGCAATGGCGACCCCGAATTTCAGCCGCATCAACTCCGCAAGCATCTCGGCCCGAGGAATCACAGGAATTTGCTTTACCTTCGCTGCCACGACCTCTGGGTTCTGTGCCGACACGGCAGAGGAGATGACGACCACTTGTGCTTCCCCGACATTCGATTCCTGATGGCCGACAAAGATACGCCCGCCGAGCTCTTCCAATCGTCGCGTCGTATCGGAAGATTGCAGGTCCGAGCCCGTCACTTTGTACCCCAGCGTCAGGAGTACCTCCGCGATGCCGCTCATTCCCGATCCTCCAATTCCGACTAAGTGGATCTGTTGTGTCTTTCGAAACATCGTCGTACGCCTTACTCCACCAACCGGTGGATACGATGGTGATCTCTGTCCACGTTGCCCAATACCATTAGTTTCCTGCTGCTCCAACAGACCGGTGAACGTCATGACGACCCCCCATGAGCGCGTAACATTCGCGGACAATCACTTCAGCTGCATCAATTCGCCGCAGAGAAAGACTCGCCTCGCCCATCGCCCGTAATCGGTCACGATCTCCAAGAATACCCGTCACGGTGCGGGCCAACAGAGGGCCGGTGAGCACAGATTGCGGGAGCAGCACGGCGGCCCCGGCTGCTTCCATCACCTTGGCATTGTGTGTCTGATGGTCGTAGATGGCGGACGGCAGCGGAACAAGGATAGCCGGCTTTCCGCAGGCCGTGAGTTCCGCCACCGTCATAGCACCGGCCCTCGCCACCACAAGCTCCGCCTGCCGTAATGCCGCAGGCATGTCGTAAATAAATGGGATGACCTGCGACTCGATGCCGACCCGACGATAGGCCTCGGCCACCCGCGCATGGTCGGATTCGCCGGTCTGATGGGTCACTGTGAACTGCGGCAGCTGTGTCATCAAATCGGGCAATCCTTCTATCACCGCTGTATTCATTGCCTTGGCGCCTTGACTCCCCCCGAAAATCAGCAGATGTGGCGATCCTGACTGCTCCTGGCTCTGCTCAATGCCCTCAAGGAATGCCTTGCGAATCGGCGTCCCCACCACACGTACCTTTGAACGATCGAACGAGTCGGAGGCAGATTCGAAGGCGAGAAACACACGCTGAACGAAAGGCCCCACCGCTTTGTTCGCCATGCCTGGATGTGCATTCGGCTCCAGAATCACTCGTGTCACCTTGGCTAACGCGGCTGCCAGCAACATCATGGGACTTGTATAGCCACCGACTCCAATCACCAGATCAGCCTGTCTTGTTCGTAGGATTCCCAGGCACTGCCTCAAACTGACTGGCAGCGCACACAACCCTTTCAGTGCCCCGAACAGACCCTTCCCCATCACCGGCTTGGCACTGATCAACGCCAGGTCGAACCCCTCATGGGCAAGCACCTTCGATTCAAGCCCACGTGCCGTCCCCACAAAAAGAACCGTGGTCTTGGGATCGCACCGGAGAAACTCTCTTGCCAATGCCACAGCCGGATAGAGATGGCCACCGGTTCCTCCTGCGGCAATGACGATCGTCATCCGTGACCCGACCCACCGCGAGACCCACCGGTATGCCGATCTCGAGAAATATTGAGCAAGATCCCCACTCCGACCAAACTGACCACCAACGACGACCCTCCGTAGCTGACAAACGGTAAGGTGAGACCTTTCGTCGGCAACAGCCCCGTCACCACCGCCGCATTGACCAACGCCTGCACGCCGACTAACAAGGTAATACCCATGCCCAGATAGCGGCCAAACGGCTCTCGCGCACGTGCGGCAATCTGAACCCCTCGCCACACAAAAAATGCGAATAACAGGACGACCGTCACGGTGCCGATAAGCCCCAGTTCTTCGCCGATCAGCGCCAAGACAAAATCTGTATGGGCTTCCGGGAGGAAATAGAGCTTCTGTTTGCCTTCGCCCAACCCCACTCCAAACGAACCGCCGCTGCCGAAGGCTAAGAAAGACTGTGTAATTTGAAACCCGGCATCCGATGGATCCTTCCATGGAGCAAGAAACGTCATGAGCCGTTGGCGCCGATAACTGGAGCCAAGAACCAGCGCCAATACGGCTGGAATCGCACAGAGACCTAACCCCAAGAGATGAGACAGACGTGCCCCGCCGAGGAAACACATCCCGATTGTGACTAATCCAAGCACCACAACCGTTCCGAGATCCGGTTCGAGCAACACCAATCCGCTCAGCAATCCAATCACGATCAGTGCCGGCAGCAGACCATTGCGAAACGATGTGATCCTGTCTGGCTTTTTGCTCAGATACGCTGCCAGATAAATCACCGCGACAAGCTTGACCATTTCTGCCGGCTGCATGGAGATAGGTCCCAACGGCAACCATCGCCGCGCTCCCTTGGCCGACAGGCCGAAAGACGGCACCAGTACCAGGACGAGCAGCAACAGGCCGCAGGCCAATATTGGAATGGAGAGTTTCTTCCAAACCGTGTAATCGATATGCGATGCGAGATGCATCAACAGAACGCCGATGGCAAGCCAGGCGACTTGCCGCTTCAGATAAAATCCTGGATCCTGAAACCGGTTGCCCGCCACAATGGCGCTCGCGCTGAACACCATCACAAGTCCCACTAACGCCAGAATCATCGTGACCGCCAAAAGCGTGTGGTCCGCTGCGACCCGTTGCTTGCCTGACCGTTGGCTGGTGGCCTGGGACCATGGAAGCGCCAGAGTCCCTGCTGATCGATGCGCCATAGCTCAGAATCGCCCCTCCCTTGCCTTGCACGTCACGCCGGTAAGGCATGAATCAATGCCTTGTATTGACGACCACGGTCTTGATAATCCGCAAACATATCGAAGCTGGCACAGGCCGGGGACAACAACACGACGTCACCCGGCGATGCCCCTTGCGCCGCGCACGCTACGGCTTCTCGTAGAGTGGCTGCCTCCGTCATCGTCGCGACACCCTCCCACGCCTGTCGCAACAGCGGCGCCGCTTCTCCGATCAGAATCACGCGCGTGACCCGTCGGCTGACCGCCTGGGCAAGTCGAGAAAAATCTCCTCCCTTATCCCGCCCTCCTGCAATGAGCCAAATCGGTTGATCAATACTCTCCAGCGCTTTGAGCGTGGCATCGACATTCGTGCCCTTCGAATCGTTCACAAATCGGACCCCTCGACGCTCACGGACGATTTCGAGCGCATGTTCGAGTCCGGGAAACGTCGCAAGCACACGACGAATCGCATCGAGCGGACAGCCACACAGCAAGGCGTAGGTTGCCGCCGCCATGACGTTTTCCACGTTGTGGTTGCCGATGATACGAATCTCGTTTCGATGACAAATCTCCTGTCGCACCCCGGTCACCGTCGTCACGATTCGATCGCCTTCGAGATAGGTCCCCCCATGCATCTCGGCGCCGATCGTTGCTCCGCTTGTAAACCCCAATCGTGTTGCATGAACCCGATGCCGCAAAGCTGCCACACGATCATCATCAAGATTGAATACCGCAAAATCTGACACGATCTGGTTCTCGAAAATCCGTTGTTTCGCAGCGACATATTCGCCCAGCGACTCATACCGGTCCTGGTGATCGACTGTCACGTTGAGCAACGCGGCGATCCAGGGATGGAACCGATCAATCGTTTCCAGCTGAAAACTGGAGACCTCGACGACAAGATAATCGAACGGACTCGGTTTCCCTGTCTGCCAGGCACGAAGGTCTTCCACCGCCGCTTCGCTCAAAGCCGTCCCTAAATTTCCGCCGACGAACGCCCGCTTGCCGCTCTCAGCGAGAAACTTCCCGATCAGCGTCACAGTCGTGCTCTTGCCGTTGGTGCCCGTGACAGCGAGGAGCGGGCTTCGGGAAAACTGTGAAGCCAGCTCCAATTCGCTGATCACTTTCACGCCACGCCGACGCGCTGTTTCAAGCGAAGCGAGCCGATACGGCACTCCGGGACTGATCACCACAAGATCCGCCCTCTCGAGCGATGATTCATATCGCGCTCCGACGGTGATATCGACGCCTTCTCGGTCGATACCGGCGAGGGCCGATGTGAGCTCCGCCGATTCCTTCCGATCGGCCACAGTGACACGCGCTCCCGCAATCTGAAGCAATCGGCAAGCCGCGACACCACTTCTGGCAAGCCCCATGACGGTGACATGTGCCCCCGCGAGTTCCACAGCCGCTTCTCTCACCATGCCATCACCGAAGCTTTAATGTGCTCAAACTCAACAGCGCCAACAGGATGGCGATGATCCACAAACGCACCACGACCTTGGGTTCCTCCCACCCTTTCATCTCAAAGTGATGGTGGATGGGTGCCATGAGAAAAATGCGTTTCCCTCGTGATTTGAACGAGATCACTTGAAAAATGACCGAGACCGCCTCAATGACAAATACTCCGCCGACCATCAGGAGCAGCAACTCATGCTTACTGATCACCGCGACTGTGCCCAACGCCGCCCCCAGTGGAAGCGAGCCCACGTCCCCCATGAACACGGTAGCCGGATAGGTGTTGAACCACAAAAACCCCAAACTCGCTCCTAGAATTGCGGCGGTGAATACCGCGAGTTCACCGGCGCCTTCGATGTGCGGAATGATCAGATAGTCCGACATGAGTCGATGGCCGGTGACATACGCCACGATCGTGTAGGCCATCGCCGCGATCATGACGGGTCCGATTGCGAGCCCATCGAGGCCATCGGTCAGATTGACGGCATTGGAACTCCCGACAATCACCATCACCGCAAAGGCGACATAGAACCAGCCAAGATCCGGAACGAAATTCTTAAAGAATGGGATGCTGAGCTTGGTCGTATAACCAGGTAGAAAATAGAGAACCAGTGCGATCGCCAAGGCCACCGCCACTTGCGCCGTAAACTTCTGCCCCGCCGATAATCCTTTTGATTGGGCCTTGATGAACTTCAGATAGTCGTCGATAAATCCAATCGCGCCAAACCCCAGCATGGCAAGAAGCACAAGCCAGACATACGGTCTTGCAATATCGGCCCACAGGAGCGTCGAGAGGACAACCGCGAAAAGAATGAGCATCCCGCCCATGGTAGGCGTGCCACTCTTCGCCAGGTGGCGTTGGGGGCCGTCAGCTCGAATCTGCTGGCCCAGCTTAATCTCTTGCAACTTCTTGATCACCCAGGGAGCCAGCACAAAGGCGATCAGAAACGCCGTCACAGCCCCGTAGATGATCCGAAAGCTCAGATACCGAAAGACGTTCAGAAACGAATATTCTGTATGAAACGGATACAGCCAGTTGTAGAGCATGCGGCCTTTACTTTCACGATGAGCCGATCGTCCCACCAACTCTTGAGGCGATGGCTACAGCCCCTTACGATGCCTGCCTGATGACCGCCCTCATCCCTGCCAACGTTTGCACGACCTGTTCCATTTTCATACCGCGAGAAGCCTTTACCAACACGACGTCACCCTGCCGCAGAATCTTCTTAAGATGATCCGCAGCCGCTGCCGCATCGTCCACCTCATCGATCTGCACACCCGCCATCCCACCTTGGCGAGCTCCTTCCGCAATCTCTCGGCCCAACGCCCCGCAGGCGATCAGCCGAGACAGCCCCTGTGTGGCAAGAAACTGCCCAACCTCCCGATGCAGGCGACCAGTCTCAGCGCCAAGCTCAAGCATGTCTCCCAGCACGGCAATCCGATCACGTGCAGGGCGCCACTGTGCCAGCAGTTGAAGCGCCGCGTTCATCGACGCCGGGTTGGCGTTATAACAGTCGTTGATGAAATGGACGCCATGAAGAGTCACCACCTGCGACCGCATCGCGGCAGGACGGAATCGGCTCAACCCTTGGGCAATCATCGCACCGGAAAGATTCAAGGCTACACCCACCGCAGCGGCTGCGAGTGCATTGGTGACGTTATGGGTCCCATGCACCTTCATTCGCACGATCGTGGGACGGATTTTCCCAGGGAGGTGCAAGCGAAAGGTCGTGCCCTGTCGAGCATCGGACGTGACCTGACTTGCGCGAACATCGGCCATCGCTGAATTTCCGAACGACACCACGCGACATTGCGCGCGCGACGCAAGGTAGTCAAAATATGGATCGTCGGCATTCAGCATGGCCATGCCATCTGAAGGAAGCAGATCCAGCAATTCTGCCTTAGCCTGCGCGGACCCTTCCATGCTTCCAAAGAACTCGAGGTGATCGGGTCCAATATTGGTAATCACCCCGATTGTGGGCCTGACAATCTCACAGAGTCTGGTCGTCTGCCCCTGCTGATCCACCCCCATCTCAATCACGGCTGCCTGATGCCGAGCCGTGAGCCGAAACAGGGTAGCGGGCACACCGATGCGATTGTTGAAATTTCCTTCGGTCTTCAGTATCGGCCACCGTTGAGCCAATACCACCGCCACCATCTCCTTCGTCGTTGTCTTGCCGTTGCTCCCAGTCACTGCCACCATCGGAATAGTGAATCGACTGCGATAGTGCGTCGCGAGCTGCTGGTAGGCAAAGAGCGGATCGCGCACGCCAAAGAGAAACGGCACAGATTGCCTCGCGATCCGGCGTACCGCCGGGAGACTTGAAGGAAGGTGGTATCCGTCATGGACGATGGCTCCCGCCGCGCCCTGTGCGAGCACAGCCGGTACAAACTCATGACCATCAAATCGATCGCCTCTGAGCGCGACAAAGAGATCGCCCCGACGAATCGATCGTGAGTCCGTGCTGATCTGCCTGATCCGGCGCTTCCCCGATAGCGAGGCCTGCCCCGCAAGAACTTTCACGCTGATCACTTCTCGTAACTCATCGACCGTAAACAACCCCATTGATTTTTCACCTTCCACGGCCCCGGCCATCGCCTGGATACTCACGCGCAGTCTCGCAATTGCTGAATCGCCTCGCGTGCCACTTCACGGTCGTCAAAATGAAACTTTTGAGTGCCGATGATTTGATAATCTTCATGCCCCTTCCCGGCGATAAGCACCATATCGCCGTGGTGCGCCTCCCGGATGGCGGCGCTGATCGCCTCTCGGCGATCCGGCATCAAGTGATATTGCACGTGTTGCCGCCGCATGAGCGCATCGCGCACGCCGATCTCAACTTCATGAAGGATCGCCAGCGGGTCCTCAGTTCGAGGATTATCGGAGGTCAAGATCACCACGTCGCTATATTCAACAGCAGCGCGGCCCATCTTGGGCCGCTTTCCTCGGTCCCGGTCACCGCCACAGCCAAACACGGTAATAATCCGATCGGTCTTTAATACTTGGGCTGCCGTGAGTAACCTGAGAAGCGCGTCTTCCGTATGGGCATAATCGACAACAACAGTAAAGTCTTGTCCGGACGAGATCCGCTCGAAACGGCCGGGAACATTGTCGATATGGGCAGTCGCTTCACGGATCTGGTCGGCTGTCGCCCCGTCGTGAAGCGCCACTCCGATTGCTCCCAGCAAATTATAGACGTTGTGCTCTCCGACTAACCGGCTCTCGACGGGAAACGATCCCGATGGAGTGGCCGCCGTGAACGTGGTTCCGGTAAGCGAAAGACGCACACGCTCTGCTTTGAGGTCTGCCTGGTTCTGAATGGCATACCCCCAGACCGGCACAGGACAGGCGGTCCGAATCGAGTTCCCTCGGGGATCGTCCAAATTAACCATCGCGCGCGTCCCGACCTTTTGCCCTCCTGCCAATCCGGTAAAGAGTCGCAGCTTTGCCTCAAAATACTCGTCCATGGTGCGATGAAAATCCAAGTGATCCTGCGTCAGGTTTGTGAAGACGGCCACGTCATACTCGCAGCCCTCTGTCCGGTCTAACGCAAGGGCATGAGACGATACTTCCATCACTGCGGCGGTGAGTTTCCTCTCGAGCATCTTCGCTAACAGTGCCTGGAGATCAAGTGCGCCGGGCGTTGTGTGAGACGCAGGAAGTGTTTCTTGTCCGATCTGATACCCCACCGTACCAATCAACCCTACCCGCCGACCAATCCCTTCAAGTAAGGCCTTGCAGAGATACGTCGTCGTCGTCTTCCCATTTGTCCCCGTCACGCCTATCATTTTGAGACGGACGGATGGGTCACGATAAAACCGGCTACCGAGAAAACCGAGCGCCTTGCGCGAATCGTTCACCCGCACAAATGGTAATGACCCTGACGACAGTGGCGCCTGAGCGACTACCGCAACTGCTCCGGCTTTGATGGCCCGCTCGGCAAATTCGTGCCCGTCAACGCGCTCACCCTTCACAGCAACAAAAAGACTCCCACCCGTCACAGCCCGAGAATCATCCGTGATCCCAGTGATCGGACGACTCATATCGCCACGCTGCTCCAAGATATCGACTTTCCCCCAGAGCGCTGCAAGCAACTGTGAAAAGGGAACGGAGTCACTCGTCATAGCCTTTTAGTGATCCTTCATCGCCAATGCGATTTTCACGGTATCTTCCCTGGACACGCCAAGATAGGTAAGCACCTGCTCCCCGACTCGCCGAAATACGGGCGCCGCCACGACCCCACCCCATGACTCACCTTGAGGTTCATCGAGGACGACAATCATCGCCAGCCGTGGAGATTCTGCTGGAACATATCCAACAAACGACCCGACAAACTGCGTCGAGGAATAGGCGCCGGTTCGTGAATCGACTTTTTGAGCGGTCCCAGTCTTACCCGCCACACGAAATCCAGGAATGGCCGCTTTCGTCCCAGTCCCATTCGTCACGACACCTTCCAGCATCGTCGTCACCGCCCGAGCTGTCTCCGGCGACACGACTCGCCGCCTTACTTGTGGGAGCACTTCTTTGAGAACGCGACCTTTCTGATCATGTACTTCGGATACCACATACGGCTTCATCATCACGCCTCCATTGGCGAGAGCCGCAACCGCCGACACCATCTGGAGTGGCGTCACCCCGACTTCCTGACCCATTGAAATCGACGCGAGCGATCGACGGCCCCATTCTTTTGGCGCCTTCAAAAGTCCGCGCACTTCTCCCGGCAGATCAATTTCAGTACGTTGACCGAATCCGAACGCTTGGAGATACCGATAGAGTCGCTGGTCTCCGAGGGCCATCCCGGTTTTGGCGGCACCGATGTTGCTGGATTTTTGAATCACCTCGGAAAATGTCATCCAGCCCAGCTTGTCATGGTCATGGATCGTCGTATTCGCAACCACCATCTGACCGTTTTCACCGAAGACCATAGAACCGGGCGTCATCACGTTTTCTTCAAGCGCCGCGGCCGCGACCATTGCTTTCATAGTCGACCCTGGCTCGTACGTATCCGTCAGAGCACGATTTCGC
>JBGTMB010000146.1:0-6563 GCA_041743755.1 Nitrospiraceae bacterium
CAAGTATGGCTGCAATGGGTGTCATAGTATCGGCCCAGATGGCGGTAAGGTCGGGCCGGCGCTCGATCGGGCTGGATTCAGATTGAATGGGACCTGGGTCTATCGGTGGTTGATAAACCCGCAGGCGATGAATGCAGAAACGAGAATGCCGGCGCTGGGACTGAGCGATGCCGATGCGAAGGCGGTGACACTGTACTTGACGACGTTGAAAGGGGAGAATGCTGACGATGCAGTTGCGGCCGCGGCAGAAGCTCCCGAAGAAAAGAAGCCTGCGGAGAAGAAACCAGCCGAGAAGAAACCGACGGAGAAGAAGAAGTAAGTTGAGCAGGCGAGCGGCACCGCTGCTGCCACATGTGTGCAACCTACTGCTATGCGAGCAGAAACCCTGCAACCATTCCAATGAAGACCGCGGCTCCTACCCATACATGTTGCTGAAACATGTGGAAGGCGGTAGGAGCTGCTACCGCCCTCCTGAGCTGCAGAGCCTGTTTCAGACACCACACACCAATGGCAGCGAGTGCCGCATAGTAGATCCAGCCAATCTGGGCAAACCAACCTGCGAGCCCCAGTAGCAGCAGCATTGAAGAGAAGACCGCGCCCACTGCGATCCACGTCAACGAACCGAACAGCAGCGCTGAGGATTTCACGCCGACTCGACGATCGTCCTCTCGATCTTGGAGCGCGTAGATCGTATCGTATCCGATCGCCCAGAAGACCGTCGCCGCAAACAGGCACCAAGCCGGGGCTTCGATGTCTCCTCGCGAGGCGGTCCAGGCCATGATCGTTCCCCAGCCGAAGGCGATACCCAGCATCGCTTGCGGGATATGAATGACGCGTTTGGCTAATGGGTAGAGGCCGGCCAAGAGCACGGCGATGGGACTCAAGAGGATCGTCAAGGGGTCGAGGAACAGCACGAGCGTTCCTGCCAGCAAGAGAAAGAATCCGCAGACCAGTAGCGCATGTGCCACACTGAGCTCGCCCGACGCGAGTGGCCGGACCCGTGTGCGCGCCACATGCCGATCGAACGATCGGTCCGCAAAATCGTTCATCACGACCCCTGCGCTTCGCATCACAAAGGAACCGGCGACAAAGATGGCGACCAAGCGAAGCGGGGGGATGCCTCGAGCAGCCAACGCCAAGGACCACAGAGTCGGGAACATGAGCAGCCAGGTCCCGGTCTGATTCTGAAGTCGAATGAGTCGGCTGACAGCCGACCAGGAGAGCCGAGGTGTCGATGCTGATTGCGGTGCCGGGGCAAAGGGCTCAGTCATGCGAGTGAACTTAACCGAGGGGTGCGGGCCTGTCAACGACGGGCCTCGCAGACTGGTTGTTCTTGTTTGTTTGGTCTGTCTGGTTTTTGGTTGAATGAAACGAACCAGCTGAACCAAATCAAGCAGATACACAAAACAGACTAGATCAACCAAACAAACAGGGCTCGTCGTCGAGTTGTGCTCGTTCAGTGTTTTTCTGTATAAGAATGATTGTGCAAGGCATCGAATCACAACGACCATCCTTCCCGTTCCGCGTGGCCTCATGGGTTGTTGCCGGGCTCTGTGCGGCAACGTTGACACACTGCTCGTTCTTTCCGAGTCGAGACGGTGCCTATACCGGGTACTATCTCCCCCTCACCGTTCATCTACGGTCCGATCCCACTATTGCCGGGGCGCAGCTCACCTATCAGGATGCCTGCGGCCAAGCGCAATCTTTTCCGATCGCTGCCCCGCTGCAAGAATTGCTGAAGCGGAAAACAGGACGCGTGTTTGAAAAAGTTTTGACAGGGGAAACAGCATCGATATCTGAAGCACATGGCTCGGTCGATACGGCATTGGGCTTGTCTCAGGTGGATCTGGCTATTCCTCGCAAGGTGAACAGGCGGTATCCAGTCACGATCACCTTGGGGTTGGATTTTGCCTACAGGGCTCTTGATGGAGCGGTCCTATACAGTAAGAAGATTCAGAGCGTCGGCCGCGGAGAGGTTGAGGTGACGGACGTATCGTGTGAGGTAAAGGGGCTCGAAGCGATCGCCTATGAGGCGATGGATCTCGTGACAGACGGGATGGCCCTACAACTCGGGACGTCGAGCAACATTCAGGAGGCTGCTCACGCGCGCAAGGCCGACGGATCTCAGGCCGTCTCATTGCCGTCGTCGGCAGCCGCACCGGTGTCGACTCCCGTTGATCAGCCTTCGACGGTGATATTCCGGGCCATCGTTCGTCACGAAAACCACGATCAAGTATTCCACAGTGGTGAAGCTGTCGCGATCGAAATTGAAGTCAAAAATGAAGGGCCTGGAATCGCACGAGCTGTCGAATTGTTGGTGGCTGCCACGCCAATCTTGACCAAACAGATTCCCGGCGTGGTTTCTATCGGCGATCTACAGCCTGGCGAAGTAAAACATGTGACATTGGACGGAAAGGTCGGCACGATTCACGCCGTTGCGCAGGAGGAGTTGACGCTGATCTTGCGTGCCAAGTCTCCCTTGGTCCAGCTCCCGTCTGCCAAGAGGTTTCTGGTGGTGATGAAACCTGCGTCAACGGCGGAAGCCGCGCCGCCGCCGGTCGATGTCGATCGCCTTCCAAAACGGCCCAGTTTGCTCAAGCAGCCGAAGGCCATCGGCATCGTCGTCGGGGTGGGACAGTTTCGGGAGAGCGGTATTCCCAGCGTCAAATTCGCCGCACAAGATGCGGAAGCGATAGCCTCCTATCTCAAGTCGATCGCAGGGATTCCGCCTGAGCGAGTACGTATTCTGGTGGACTCCCATGCCCTCAAGCACGATCTGGCCGAGGTCTTGGAAGAATGGTTGCCCCAACAGGTGGACTCCACCACCGTGGTCTATATCTCGGTCACAGGGCGGGGAATGGTTGAGCCGACCACCGGCGCCGTGTCGATGATACCATTCGACGGGATGGCCACGTCCCGTGCACGCCTCTATTCGCTTCGCCGACTGCAGGAATCCTTGGCAGCGTTACCGATTCAGCGAGCCGTTGTCATGCTCGACCTTTCCCTTGAACCGGTGCCGGGCACAGAGGACAAGGGCACGATCGCACCGTTGTGGGAGCAGGAGGGGCGTGGCCAAGAGAAAATCATGTGGATGATCGGGAACCGGGCAGTGCAGGACACTCATACGTATGACCCCGGAAGGCATGGGTTATTTACCTATCAATTACTCAGAGGCTTGGGCGGCGCCGCAGATCTCGACAAGAATGGCACCATTCTTACCGGCGAACTGTGCGCCTATACTAAGGGGCAAGTGTCCAAGATGGCTCGTGAGCAGCATGGAAACGAACAGGAACCCCTCTGCCTCCCAGGGCCTGGCCAGGGATCCATAGTCCGGCTGCAGCCTGTCGCCAGGTTTAAGTAGCGGCCATGATCGCGGTGGTTGGTGAGACAAGCCAGAGTACTGAAGCCTGGAGCCTGTTGGTCTCTGTCATCCGTGGTGGGGCGAAAAACCCCTTGAGGCTGAGAAAAAACCCGTGTAAGTTGTGATGTTTCACGTGAGAGCCGGCGTAGCTCAGTTGGTAGAGCAGCGGTTTCGTAAACCGCAGGTCGTCCGTTCAATCCGGATCGCCGGCTCCATTTTTCAAGCACTTGCGTTGCTGGTTCTGACCACAAGCGGCTCAGGGTGCAGCGGGGGTGCGGGATCCCCCGCCCCCTTCCCATCATCAAGACGACTCACAAAGTGCCGGTATTCCCCATCATATAAGTGTCCATACACATCCATCGTGACTTGAATCGACGCATGCCCGAGTTGCTCTTGAATGTATTTTGCCGGAGCGGTCGTCTACCTCCACGGCTGCCAGGATCATGCGGCGGGCCACTCGCGGGCCAACTCGTCTATCGCAGTCGCCGCTACTTTCGGTGCTCTCCCTTACATTCCCTTCGTCGTCAGGCCTATATCGTCACGAGTGGCGTATCGTTACCCGCCTTGCAGGCGGCCCATCCCCCTTCCACAATCTCTTTCAATAACTCCTCCAGAGCCAATAAAGTACTTAACAATTTTGAGAGCCCCCCCTGGAGGACCCCCCTACATAGTCGGTATTGCTTCTTGGGATGTGCAAAAGCATTAATGTGCTGCATTTCCGAGGACGGGCTTACGTGACACTGACGGAACGGAAGTGGCAGATGACGGACTGTCAACAAGGTCACAGCGCGGGTGGCGAGGTTGAGACCGATACGATAATGAGTAATAGGATAGCAATGGAAGCCAGGTATGACGATCCAAAGTGGAAAATCGCTCTTTCTGAGCAGTGATGAGGTTGTTGGTTTTGGTGGATCAGGCTCCGGTGTTGGTCAAGTAGTGAAGATCTATGTGCCTACCCTCATCAGCGTTGCCGAAACTCCAACATGGGCAGAAGTTCGCTGGACGAAGAGATTACCGCTCTCATCGATATAGGGCAGTGAGCCCTCCTACGCCAGCCCAGTCACCACTTTTTCATCGCTGAGGAGAGCACCTATGAGGACTGGATACGAAATCACACTCGTCTGTCTCGTCAGCAGCGCATTGCTTGCGATGACCGGCTGTGGAGGGGATTCCCCAAGTGGTCCTCCAGTGGCGACAGAAGTTACTCCCCCAACCATTCCACCCGGGTATTCGTCGAAGAGTGTTCATGTCAAGTTTCAGGAGGGCACTAATGTGGAGCGACCCTTGGAAGGTCTTCCGCCTGGCCTCAGAGACGCAGTGGTGAGCCACAGCAAGCTGTTTAGCTTGCCGGAGCAGAAGCTCAATGAACTGCGATCCAAGGAAAGGAGCCGTGTGGGTACGCCCTTGCCCGACTTGAATCTGTGGGTTGAAATGACCCTGCATCCCGGCACCGATGCTGCCGCCTTTCTTGCCGAGATGAAGCAGGTGTTGAATGTAGAGATCGCTGTACCAGCGCCGTTACCGCAGCCACCGCCGTGGATCTCGCCTGACTTCACTCGGAAGCAAGGCTACCTCGATCCTGCTCCCGGTGGCATTGAGGCCCGTTTTTCCTGGACGGTTCCTGGAGGCAACGGCCACGGTGTGACGATCTACGATATTGAGTACAACTGGCTACGCACGCATGACGATCTTACGACTACTGGTGGCGTGACCTTGCTTCTGAATCCCGGAGACACAAATTACCCGCCTGGTTTTGAAAAACTGGAGTGTCCTGCTCCTTGTGACCGCATCAATAGAGAACACGGCACGGCCGTCCTTGGCGCAATAGTTGCGGATTGCGATACGAGAGGCGTCACCGGCATTTCCTGGGGTGCTAAGGTCGGTCTGGCTCCTGCCAATACGTTGAACCTAGGATATAACCCAGCCAATGCCATTCTCCTCGCCGTGTCGAACGGGTCAGCGGGAGATGTCATCCTGCTTGAGCAACAGTATCCGGTCTGTGGGTTGCCAAACTTCGGGCCCATCGAAGTGCTTCCCTCTGTCTTCGATGCGATTCAAATCGCAGTGGCGCAAGGTTTTGTGGTGATAGAAGCTGCCGGAAACGGGGGGGTGAATTTGGATCAGGCCGCCTGCTCTGGCGTATTCGACCGGACCGTGCAGGACTCCGGAGCCATCATCGTGGGCGCAGGGCAACCACCGAGCAGTGGGGCGGACCGCCAACGCGAAGGGTTTTCCAGCTTCGGGAGCCGTATTGACCTGCAGGGGTGGGGATCTGGCGTCGTCACGACGGGATACGGTGATTTATATTGGGCTCCAGACCGCCCTGCCGATCCTGGCTTTTGGTATACAGAGGGCTTTAATGGCACATCGAGCGCTGCGGCAATCGTCGCCGGTGCAGCTGCAAATCTCCAAGGTATTGCGCTAGCTCAGTCAGGGGTACCGCTCCCTCCCTTCCAGACACGAACGTTGTTAGTACAGACGGGAAGCCCACAATTGGGGAATATTGCCGAGCCTATCGGCCCTCGCCCTAATTTGCTGAAGGCCGCTGCTCACATACCATGTGGGCGTCCATGTGATCCTTGACATCCATCCACCGGTCGGCCAGCTCCATGAATACGACATGATTCCGGTCGCCAGTGTGACAACCGAGCACTTTTAGGTTTCGATGCAACCGGCGCTGAGGTTGCTTTGGTTCAGTCTGCCTTAAAAGAGGAGTATGGGTGTGATCCACGGGAGGCCAGATCTCTCGCAGTCTGCGGAAAAACTATGTTGGCACGCACATCGAAGGTCCGTACAGCTAGTGCAACATGAGCACGGTCCCGCAGGCTGCTCAAAAAGGCCGTCCAGCAAGGCCGCAGCGAGTGATGGCCCGAGGCGTACCCTTGGGGTACGTTGAGGGTCTGAACGATGCGAGAACGCTGCTGGCGGACTTTTTCAGCAGCCTGCTAGCAGCGATCCTGCACGTGCAGGGGGTGCATGCGTAATACTCCTCCGTTGCATCGGAGACTAGATCCATATATAAGTTTGTGCCACCAGGGGCTTTAATCAATAAATAACCCTGAAATTGGTCAGCGACTAGAACGGTCCTCAGCCCCGGAATCACAAAGGGGAAACCAGTTGGCACACATGGTGCTCACGTTCGTGCCCCGCTGGTCATCCGTTCAATCTGGATTGTCAGCGCCACCCCTCGCTTCATGTGAGG
>JBGTMB010000147.1:0-5248 GCA_041743755.1 Nitrospiraceae bacterium
TATCGGTCGCCCCAACGTCGGCAAGTCGACACTCTTTAATCGCATGCTCGGCAGGCGAACGGCTATCGTAGACGACGTTCCCGGCGTCACCCGAGACCGTAACTATGCTGACGGTACCTATCGAAATCGGCCATTCCGCCTGGTGGACACGGGAGGCCTGGACCCATCTGCTTCGGAAGGCATGCTGGCTCTCATCAAACGTCAATCGGAGCTGGCCATTGCAGAAGCGGACATGTTGGTCCTGCTGATGGATGGCCGGACTGGGTTGACGACCCCGGACCAGGCAGTGGTCCGTCTCATACGCGGAACGCCGAAGCCGTTGTTTGTCGTGATTAACAAGATCGACACGCCCAAAGTCGAAACGCTCGTGGCAGACTTCTATCAATTGGGCACCGACAGGCTGTACCCTATCTCCGCGGAGCACGGGATCGGTGTCTCCGAACTCCTAGATGACATCTATCCGCTCCTCCCTGACCCAGGTGAGAACCCTGAGCAGTCGACGATACCCCGCATTGCCGTGGTGGGGCGGCCGAATGTCGGGAAGTCCACGCTGGTGAATGCCGTGCTCGGAGAAGACCGTGTGGTGGTCAGCGATGTGCCTGGAACCACCAGAGACTCGATCGATTCAATCGCCCTTCACCAAGGACGGCGGTACCTCTTTACCGATACGGCAGGTATTCGGCGGCGCGGAAAGATCGACCGGGGGATCGAAGGTTATAGCGTGGTCCGGTCGCACTTGGCCATCGGCCGATCCGACCTCGGGATCTTGCTACTCGATGCCACGGAAGGCGTGACTGAGCAGGACACGAAGATCGCCGGGATCATCATCAAGCAAGGGCGGGCCTGCTTCCTGCTGGTGAATAAATGGGACCTCCGGGAAGGCGACAGCCAGGCCCGGCAGGAAGTCGAGCAGGAGCTTCATCGACGCTTTCCCTTCCTCACTTGGGCCCCCGTCCTCTTCGCCTCTGCGGCTAACCCTGGCTCGTTGAACCAGCTCTTTCCTACTATCGATCGGGTATTTGCAGCGTTTTCAAAACGAATCCCGACCGGAGCGTTAAACAAGTTCCTCCAGGAGATCCTCGCCACCCACCCTCTGCCGGTGCGGAAGGGTAAACCGACGAAGATCACCAAATCTGCCTTCATGACCCAAGTCGCCACACACCCGCCGGTCTTTGCCTTATTCGTCGGTCATCCAGACAACATTACCCCCGCCTACCTCCGCTTTCTCGAGAACCAACTCCGTGAGGAATATGGATTCGAGGGAACCCCGATTCGTATGCTCGTTCGCAAAAAGTAGCCGGTTCAATTTCTGCCACCACCATACCGTCTTTGTGCGCAATCTCGCTCACGGTGTCACGTTAGAGTCGGTATCTGCGGGATAGTCGCGCTTCCTGCAGCACTGGCTTCGGTGCGACTCTTGCACAGTCCCAAGACCACTTCCCCGAAAGGATATCTGTGTCACAAGCACCTCAACAGAACCAAGACACCTTCTCTCAGAATGCGGTTTCCGGAGCAGAGACGAGACAGTCCCCCCTCCTCTCTTCCCCCGACCCAGGCATGATCGTGCTTTCCTCATCCGCTCGCATCCTGCACATGAACGGACCAGCCCGCGCACTGATGGCATTGTTCGGAGCCTCCCATGAACACTGGCCGCAGATGGCGCCGGAATCCATGCCGTCGATTATCACGGAATTCTGTCTCGAAGTCCTGGCACAACTCCGACGTCGAATCGAGGCGCAGGACTGGACACAATTCGAAATGCGCCGCACCTGCCACATGGTCACACCATCCCTCCTCCTCACAGGATTCGGAGTCCCAAGTGCATCGAATAGTGAGATCCGTGTCATCCTAACCCTCACTCCCCTGTTCTCCACTCCGTACGCAGCCGCCAATACACGGCTTTTCCATCCGGCGACCGACATCCATACTTCTGCCAGTGACGTAACTTCATAAGGACAGGCCTCCGAGCCGCTGTTGTGGCGGCTTGCACCTTGACTCCCTCGCGGACATCATGCTATTCGCATCAGGCTGATGATGCATTGTCCTCATACAGAAACTCATCCTTCTAGCGCTCTCGGCGACCCTCGAGCCAGTGGGCTACAAGGTTCCGCTCTTCACAGGTGGCTCCGACGTACGATCGAGACTCTCTGTGCCGGAGTAGTCATCGTCGCCCTCCTCAGCCCAGTCCGTGCCGACGAACCGCCTGCACCAGAAAACATACCCGCACCTCCAACCACTGAGATCCCTGATTCACCCCCCGTCGCGGGTGACATACCCGCGCCCCCAAACGCTGAAACCCCTAATCCAACCCCTGCCCCTGTTGCCCCAATCACAATCGATCCTTTTATAAAGCTACGAGGATCGGTATGGCGGACCAAGGCCGGGATCGTCTTCCTCAAGACCCCGATCGGATTGCTGAGTCTCAGTTCCAAAACAACACTGAAAGATCTTAAGGCTTCGCAGGAAGTACTATTTTGGGTGCACGAGCGCCATGTCTTCGTCGAGATCCGTAAAAGAGCTGACGAATCGTTAGTCCATCGCTACCTCAGCGGACCCATGACATCCGGAACCGATGAGACAGGAACATTGCATTGGTGGGGACCCGATGGTGACCAGGCGGTCCATGTCGGAAAACTGGAAGAACGCCTCACCAGCTATCGTGAAGGAGACCCGCTGACCGTGGAAGTCGATGAGACAAATACCATCAGCGGAGTGCACGACTTGCAATTCGACCTGCAGATCAGCCAAACCCCGCCGGCCGGCTCAGATGTGCAACTTCTCCTCTCAGGAACCGTCTCTAAGCTCAAATCCAACTTCGTCTTTGTCCGCACCCCTGTCGGTCTTGTCATGATCAATTCGAAGATCGGAGTCCCCCGTGTGAAAGTCGGACAACCGATCACGGTGCACATCGACAGTGGACATGTCACCGTCACGCTTCCATCCGCTGAAACAGCCACTCCCCGACACAGTGCCTCACCAACCCCCTAACCGAAAGCCATTACATATAGCGGCCCTGCTCAAGCAGGATGCTCAAAAAAGCCGTTCAGTAAGGCCGCAGCGAGCTGTCACTTTATAAGGGGTGGGTGGGATGATCCCAACTGCGCGCGTCCAACGAGGGCCTTCTGAGGCCGCGCGTTGCGCGAGCAAGGGGATCGTCCCAGCTACCCCACCCCCTTTTTCAGCATCCTGCCAGGTTTGCTTGACAGGCCTCACCCAAGCCCCTAAACTTCGCCGCAACCATGCGCGCCATTGCCCCCAAAACACCTGGCCAACAGCCAGCCCGGCAAGATCCAGATGGATTTGACAGGCTGTATCGAGACCATGTCGATTTGATGTATCGATACGCCTATCGCCTGTGCGGCGAGGCGGAAGCGGCAAAGGATCTCGTTCAAGAAACCTTTCTGAATGCCTACCAAGGACTCAAAGATTTCCGAGGCGACGCGCGAGTCTCTACCTGGCTGTACACCATTGCCTCACGGGCCTGCATACGGATGCGGCGCAAGCGCAAAGGGCAACCGGAACACGAGCTATCGATGGAAGAATTCGTCCCTACCTCCGAGGGAGAGTTTCGCCTTCAGATTCCGATCGACGGACTCAGTCCCGAAGAGGCGCTACAAAACAAGGAACTTCGGAAGGCCCTCGACCAGGCGATCGAGAAACTGCCCCCCAAATATCAGATGGCGCTCGTGCTTCGAGATATGGAAGGATTGAGCGCCAAAGAAGTGGGGGCGATCATGGGCGTGAATGAGCGCGCGGTGAAATCTCGATTGCACCGGGCACGGTTGTTTGTGCGGCGAGAGCTCAGCGCCCGCGGCATCACCCACCACGACGGTCACAAGCCCGGGAGCTTGCACTCATGACGAAGAAGAAAACCACGACACCGAGAAAACAGTCCCAGCCATCGACTCACGGCCATAGCCATCGTCAAGGCGATTGCGTGGATCTCCTCCGGCAATTATCCGCCTATATCGACGACGAACTCCCTTCCGACGTGTGTACGGAGATACGACGCCATATGGGAGCCTGCCCGAACTGCGAAGTCTTCATCGCCTCTCTCCAACACACCGTCACGCTCTGCCGACATCGTCCGGCCCCACAGTTGACGTCGGTCGACCGGAAAAACATGCGCCGCGCGATCCTCGATGCGGCCAATGCACAGTGAAAGGGACGCTCTGGGTCATAGGCCTAGCGCTTGTGCTGGCAGCTCCCACGATTGCGCTCCCAACCGAATTCGAGATGGAATCGGTCAGCGTAGAGATCCGCTCGCGGATGTTCATTCCACAACAGATCCACCTACATAAAGGTCGCAAGACTGTGCTACGGTTCCGCAACCACGATACAGAACTCCATACCGTGGTCGCCAAGGAACTTTTCCTGAGCGACGACCTCAACCTGGCCGGCAACGGAGCCCCGGAGTTCGGTCCGGAAGGACTCAAGAAAGTGATCATCCCGCCTGACGGCCTCATCGAGTTTCAGTTTACGCCGGCACGCACCGGAACCTTCTCCTACCTATGCGACATGCCAGGTCATGAGATGCGGGCCGTCATTGTGGTCGAATAAATAAGACGCAGGTCGTCCCCTGCGTCCGTCGTTCGTGAAGCGTCGTTCGTCTCTCGTCTAGCAAGCTGCGGAAAAACTCTCTAGACATGCAGGAATTTTACTTTCAGCCGTCTGCTAACCTATTTCAGGTCCATAAAGGTGCGTGGTACAGTATTGTTTTCTTTGTTCTCTCCCTGATTGGAGGAGTCCGCCAGATATGATGCCTCTACAGATTTTCTACCGCGGCTCGTTCAGGAGCCTGCTCCTCGCCGGAGCCCTGTTTATAGTGACGATACTGCCTCTCATCGAAGCCCCCTCGGCATCAGCCGCTGCCGCTGCAAAAAAATCGAAGCACTCCATCACCGCTGCTGAAGCGACGGCTCGACGATACGCCGAAGCGATGGGCGCAGGGAATGCGGTGGCCGTCGGCCAACTCGACTTCGCCTGCCAATATCCCCTTGTAGCCGCAGCCCCCCATGGCATCACGCGCTATCCGGCTGACTCCGACCCCGTCTACGATTCCTGCCGGCAGCGCCTCCAGAACTCCCATGCCCCTACCGTGGTCAGGACCGATATCGGCATGGAGGTCTTGTGGCCCAGTAACGGCGAACTGGTTTTTTTCAGCGAGGACGTGAAGCGCTATCCCGCCTCAGCTTTTGTGACCGACTCGTTGGGGCTGAGCCCACCGGGAACCGGATTCCGTGTTCAT
>JBGTMB010000148.1:0-14080 GCA_041743755.1 Nitrospiraceae bacterium
GCGAACGAGTGGTCTCAAGACAAAGTGCTGTCGCAGGCAGCCATCCTCACGATCTTGAGCGGGCATTATGGGGCAATCGAGCCGATGCCTGAGCGGGGGGCCGCGCCTGCACAGCGATTTCTATTGCGGGATGGGACGACCTTTGGGATTATTCCTTCGACGACCACGCCATTCTGTGCGGCGTGCGATCGTAGCCGGGTCACCGCGGACGGCATGTGGTACCGCTGCCTGTACGCAACGTCGGGAACGGATCTGCGCAAGTCCCTTCGCGCCGGGATTTCGGCTGACGAGATGCGGGCCTTGATCCGCGCCGGCTGGGAAGGCCGCCGTGACCGGGGTGCAGAGGAGCGCAAGGCGCTTGAACGTGATGGGTTGCGCGTCGGAGGGCTCATTGGTATTGAAAAACTTCGCGAAGACCCCCATCTTGAAATGCACGCGCGCGGCGGTTGACGTTCTGTCGTGCCGCCGACACCTGTGCCACAGGACCGATGCCTGTTGATGCCTCATGCTGGATACTGAATTCCTCACCATTTTAGGACTCGGGTTAGTGCTGGGGCTTCGCCATGCCTTGGACACGGACCATTTGGCGGCTGTCTCCACGATGCTGGCGCAACGGCCTTCACTCCGGGCCTCCGGTATGATTGGACTCAGTTGGGGGTTGGGCCACACCGTTGTCTTGCTCTTGGCCGGGGCGGTGGTGTTGGTGTTGCGCGTATCGATTCCTGAGCCGATGGCGTTAGCGGCTGAATTTGGCGTCGGCATGATGCTCGTGTTTCTGGGAGGGATGCTGGCAATTCGTTTGGTTCGGGAACGCTGGCATGTGCATGCGCACGACCATGACGGCGCACAGCACGTGCATTTGCATAGCCATGCGCTGGTCGAGGATCACGGGCATGGTCATTGGTGGCGAGACTCCATCCGACCGTTCTGTATCGGGATGGCTCATGGTCTGGCCGGGTCGGCAGCGTTGTTGTTACTTGTGTTGTCGTCTGCGCGATCGGTGTCGGAGGGGCTGATGTACATTGCGGTGTTCGGGTTTGGCTCGATTGTGGGGATGGTGCTGGTTGGAATGGTCGTGAGTCTTCCGGTGTTGTGGTCGCTGAATCTTGGGCGCCCGGTTTTTCTTGCGCTCCAGGGTTTGGCGAGTCTTGGGAGCGTGGTCGTTGGGTTCACGATGATGTATCAGATCGCCTTCGGCGGCCAGCTTTTCTGATGCGAGGTGTTATCTTCGTCGAGGGGAAATCCACGTGCGTCATGAAGACGGCTATGGTATTCTGCCGTCCTCTTCGTCCGTCCGTCGTTCGTGAAGCGTCGTTCGTTTTTCGTCAGAAGAAAAGAGCGTATAGCTGATGATTGATAGCAGGGTCGTAGGGCAGGGACAGGATCGTCTGTGTTTGCACGAAACGTTTCACGTTTCACGCTTCACAGGTTCTTAGGAGGGGCGCCCCATGGCCTGGTTTAAAAAACAGAAAACAACAGAGCCTGAAGCTCCAAAACGATCCAAGGTATCGGAGGGAATGTGGCTCAAGTGCAACAACTGTCGGGAAATCGTCTTTCGCAAAGAAGTCGAGCGCAATAACAAGGTGTGCCCGAAGTGCGACTACCACTTCCCGATCTCTGTCCTGGAGCGCATTACACTCTTGGTGGACCTTGGCACGTTCAAAGAGTGGGATGCGGAGCTTGGCCCCCAAGACCCGCTGAATTTTCAGGACACGAAATCGTATAAGGATCGTGTGAAGGCGCATCAGGAGAAGACTGGACGCAAAGATGCCATGGTCATCGGTGAAGGGATGATGAACGGCCGCCGCGTGGTGCTCTGCGTATTCGACTTCAGTTTTATGGGCGGCAGTATGGGGTCGGTGGTCGGGGAAAAGATCTGTCGGGCGATCGATCGCGCCCTGGAGTTCAAATTGCCGGTCATTTTGGTGACGACGTCCGGAGGGGCCCGGATGCAAGAGGGGATTCTCTCTTTGATGCAGATGGCCAAAACGTCTGCGGCGGTGGCCAAGCTGGGCGAGGCGAGACTCCCGTTTATTTGTCTATTGGCCGACCCTACGTTCGGGGGTGTCACGGCCAGTGTCGCCATGTTGGGCGATGTGATCCTGGCCGAACCGAAAGCGCTGATCGGTTTTGCCGGCCCCCGCGTGATCGAGCAGACCATTAAACAACAGCTGCCCGACCAGTTTCAGCGTGCGGAGTTTTTGTTGGAGCACGGTATGATCGATATGATCGTGGAACGCAGACAGCTGAAAGAAACCCTAAGCACTCTCGTCTCGCATTTTTGAGTCAAGGCCCTTCATGAAGAATCTTGGCCCGCATTATTCACGAGGGTTCGTGACGAAACCGTCGAGACGCCACGCGAGACGGGCGCGCGGAGCCGCGAGGGAGGGAAGCATACTTGAACAGTATGTTGACCGACTGAGTGGCGAGCCCGCCCGCCGTCAGGCCTGTCGGAGCGGCGTAGCGGCGGTTGCAGTAGAAGCCTTCGTGAATAATGCGGGCTAGCTAGCCTTCCTCCTGCCGGTTACACCATGACCTATTCCTCCGCTGTCGCCTATCTGTACCGTCTGCAAAAGCATGGCATTAAATTGGGTCTTGAGACGATGACGGCGTTGACGGCGTGCCTCGGCATGCCGCAGAACAGGTATCGGACCGTGCACATCGCCGGCACGAATGGAAAGGGCTCCACTGCGGCCATGGCGGCGGCGATATTGCAGGCGGCAGGGTATCGCGTGGGGCTCTATACTTCGCCGCATCTTGTCGATTTTCGAGAACGGATACGGGTGAATGGCGAGATGATTCCTGAGTCGCGGGTGGCGCAGTTGACCGACCAGCTTCAGGCTCTCTCCCAACCGGAGCTGTCGCCGACTTTCTTCGAATATACGACGGCCATGGCCTTCCAGCATTTTGCCGATACCGCAGTCGATGTGGCGGTGTTGGAGGTTGGATTGGGCGGTAGATTTGATGCGACGAATGTAGTGACGCCCATGGCTTGTGCCATCACCACGATTGCGCTGGATCATCAGGCGTACCTCGGGAGCACACTGGCATCGATCGCGTTCGAGAAGGCAGGGATCATCAAGCCGGGTGTGCCGGTGGTGCTGGGACGACTCGACGATGACGCGTGGCGGACCATTGAACAGGTGGCCAGGGAGCGGCAGGCTCCGGTGTTTCGGATAGGCGAGCACTTTCACACAGAGGGAGAGGAGTCTCAGCAATTTTCCTATGGCGGTGTGGGGATGCACTATAACGGGCTGACCTGTGTTCTGGCTGGCCGCCACCAACTCGATAACGCGGCCTGTGCGTTGGCGTTATTGGAAGCGGTGGCTCCGCAGGGGATTGTGATCACGTCTGAGGCGGCGCGAACGGGTTTGCAGGCGGTCAACTGGGCCGGGCGATTGGAAGTGGTCGATCGCCGTCCGACTATTCTATTGGATGGTGCGCATAATCCTGCTGCGGCAACCGCCTTGGCCGAATTTCTTACAGGCGCTGACCGATTGCATCCGTCCCGCCCTGTGATCCTGGTTCTTGGGATGATGCGCGACAAGGATTATCGAGGATTTGTCGAACCATTGAGAAGCCTGGTGGATGAAGTGGTGCTGACGCAGGCGGATCTTCCACGCTCTGCCACGGCACAAGACCTTCAGTCTTCGCTCGGAGACCTGCTGCTTCACCCGCATGTCATGCCGTCGCTCAGCGACGCCATGGCGCTGGCCAGACAGCTGGCGACGCCGGACGGTCTGGTCTGTGTGACGGGATCGCTCATGCTGGTGGGGGAGTGCAAAGCATGGCTCCATGGTCGTGTGTGTTCGCCGCTTCGGGGCTGATATGGCAGGGATCGCGACGCGGCTGTGGATGGGCTTGGTTGGTTGGTTGATGTTGGGAGTCCTGTTTCCGCACGTAGTAGGTGCCGCTGGAACAACGATCTCTCCTGAAGGTCCCCCCCTCGATATCACGGCAGAGCGCATCGAGTACCTCCAGGAATCAGAAATCTACGAAGCCGATGGTTCGGTGGTGGTCAATCAGGGCGCCCTGCGTCTGACGGCCGATCATATGACCATCCAGTCGTTACCCGGCGTCTTGATTGCCACGGGCCATGTCCGGCTTACCGATCCTAAAGCCGATCTGGTGACTGAACGATTAGAGCTGAACGTGAACACTGAAGCGGGAGTGGTCACGCACGGACGGGTCCTTCTCAAATCCACGAATACGTCGGTGGAGGGGCGCCTCCTGCAACGGTTTTCAGAGGAACATTATCGCGTCAAAGAGGGCCGGTTTACGAACTGCGATGCGCAGGAAGGTGAAACCCCAGCCTGGCGGTTCACGTTCAAGGATCTTGACCTCCATGCCGGTGACAACGTGGCGTTTACGGGCGGATGGTTTTGCGTGAACGATGTCCCGGTGGTTCCCCTTCCCACGTTGATGTACCCGCTTTCCAAACGACGCACTGGGTTCCTGATTCCCACGATCGGGTACGACAATCGTTTTGGCGCGCATCTTCAAGAAAGCTTCTTTTGGGCCATCAATCCGAGCCAGGACCTGACGATTGCCCCCTCCTATTACAGCAGTCTCGGCTATGGCGGCGATATAAAATATCGCTATGCCCTGAACCGGCAATCTCGTGGACAGTGGTTCGTCAGTGCCTTGCGGCAGACAGAGGCGCCGGACGTGTCCGGTGTCAGTCAGACAGGGCAAGATGCGCAGCAGACTCGGGCTGTGATCACCGGGACTCATACGCAGCAATTCACGCCGGATTTGTTGCTTCGCGTCAATGCTAATCTGTTGACCGATCCGAACTATCTCCAACAGTTGAGTAACTCGGGCGTCCAGCGAGCTCTTCCTAGCAGCGAATCGAATCTCTTGGCGACCCATCGATTGCCGTATGGAAAGACGTACCTGCATGGTCAATATCTGCAGCCGTTGCAATCGGGCGGAGGGGATACATTTCAGCGCCTGCCGGAAATCGGTTACAGCCTGCCGAATCTTCCCTTGTTCAACTCGCCGATCTTGTTGGGGACGGAAATGAACTTTGTGAATTTTTATCGTGAACAAGGGTTCGCCCAGAATCGAATCGATGTGCTCCCGGGATTGTCGACCGACGTGCTCGATTTCGGCCATATCGTGGGTCTGACTCCCCAAGTGAAAATGCGGGAGACCTACTACACGCGGGGGGTGACGAACCCTGAAAGCCAGCACCGCGAGACGTTTTGGTTGGGGCTCGATGCGACGTCGAAGCTGAGCCGTCGCTTCGGAACGAGCGAAGGCCCTAGCGTGCTGCACACCATTGAGCCCAGCATCATCTATGAATATGTTCCGCCCACGAATCAGTCTCAACTGACGCAGATCGATCAGGTGGACGATCTGCCGAAGAAAAACTTGCTGACCTATTCGATCCGTAGCCGGCTCTTGGAGCAAGCGGGCGGTAGCAGCTTCAATTGGCTGGATTTCACGATGGCTCAAAGTTATCACGTGGGTGCCGTGCAAACGAGAGCACGGGATTTTACACCCGGCGTGTTCCCGTTGTTCGGGTCGATCACTCAGCCTCTGCAGCCGGCGACGGTAGCCATTGAGGGAAAGAAATTATCGGATCTGTGGATGCGGGTTGTGATCGGCAATACGACTCCTCAGTTCACGCAAGCGCAGTTAGCGGATACCGCGTTTGCTCAGGGTCTTGGGACGTTCCTCACCCGGCAGCCTGCCACGAACCAGTATCTGACCGTCGACGCATTTTTCGATCCCTACCGATCCTCGGTCAGTCAATTTAACACCACTCTTCGGGTTCAACAGTCCAACTACTGGTATCTTGAACTGGGGCAGCGCTTCACGCACGATGGGAATCGTATACGCCGCGGAGACCTGTGGAACCCGATTTCGTTCAACGAGGTCTATGCTCCAACCCCTGAGATTCAATTTATTACAGCGGGAGGGGCCTTTCGCACGCCGTGGGGCTGGACGGTCGGCGCGAAGGGTTACTACGATGTGAAGAACGGCAGGAGCCCGGAATATGATGTTGTGGCGCTGTACCAGAATCCCTGCAAGTGCTGGTCGCTGGGGCTCTTTTATTTACAATTCCCTGATCGTCAGCAGTATAACTTCATGTTGAGCCTGACCGGGATCGGCTGGACGGAGAGTTTTGGCACGGCAGTGGTTCGAAATATCCTCAGTCCATTGCTGATCGGGGAGAAAGGTCTGCCATGGGCGACGCCTGGAGGGCCGTATGGAAGGCCACAATCGGATATGCCCCAGCCTGAGATGGGCGGGTATGGACGATGAACAAATGGTCTGAAGGCACACGTGCAGGTGAGGAGGCAGTGTGTCTTGGGTCTTTCCGCCGTGCGCTGCTGAGCTCTGCTGCATCGATCAGGCAGATTTGACTCCTCAAAGAAGGCTGGTATACGATGCCAGCAAGTTGTGATTTTTATGGTGTACTCAGCGAAGGAGGAATGTGACGTGGCAGGCGATGCACTAAAAGTTGAAGATGCAACGTGGGATACAGAAGTCATCAAGTCTTCTGAGCTTGTGATGGTAGATTTTTGGGCGGTATGGTGCGGTCCTTGCCAGATGGTCGCTCCAGTCATCGAGGAGTTGAGCAAAGAGTACGCAGGAAAGATGAAGGTACGTAAGCTCAATACGGATGAAAATCCTGAGGTCGCAGGTCGCTATCAGGTGATGAGTATCCCAACCATCCTATTTTTCAAGAACGGACAGGTTGTCGAGAAGCTTGTTGGGGCGAGACCGAAGCGACAGTTCAAGGAACTGATTGATACGTTGCTGGCACAACCAGCCGGTTCAGCCTAAGGATTATCGTTACCTGCTGCAATGCTCGTCGAGTTGCGCATTGTCAATTTCGCGCTCATTGAGCAACTGAGCCTTCAATTCCAGTCCGGGTTCACGGTCTTGACCGGGGAGACCGGGGCAGGTAAATCCCTCCTCATCGATGCCATTGCGTTATTGGTCGGTGGGCGAGCCTCGACCGACCAGATCCGTTCTGGAGAAGACGAAGCTCAGCTTGAAGCCGCCTTCTCTCTTCCCGATACCCATCCACTCCTCCAACGGCTGCGGTTACAGGAAATCATCGGTCAGAACGAGTCTGAGCTGATTCTTCGGCGCGTGCTCTCCCGATCTGGCCGCCATCGAGTGTATGTCAATGGCAGCTTGTACCCCCTGCGAGTGCTTGAAGAGCTGGGGGGTACTCTCGTCGATATCCATGGTCAGCATGAGCAGCAATCGCTACTGGCGACCACCAAACAATTAGAGGCGCTCGATGGATTTGGGCGTCTCACCGAGTTGCGCGAGCAGTATGAGCACACCTACCAAGGGTGGAAGGAATTGCGCAGGGAGGTGGAGGCGTTGCAATTCGACATCGTTGACCGTGGAAAACGTGAGGATCTGTTGCGGTTTCAGGTTCAGGAGATTGAACAAGCCGGCCTGTTGCCCGATGAAGAAGAGCAGCTTCGTAGTGAGCGGCAGCGACTGATGCATGCGAACCGGCTCAGAGAATTGGCCCACGAGGCGCATGTCGAATTGCAGGCGGATGAACAGGCCGTTCTCACGAGGCTGGGACGAGTTGGGCGAATCCTTGCAGAGCTGGTTCAGATCGATCCGGCGATGGGTGATTGTGAACACATTGCGACAGAGTCAGCGATCCCACTCAAAGAGCTTGCCGGACGGTTGCGTGACTACTCGCAACGGCTAGAGGCCGATCCTGCCAGACAGGCTGTTGTGGAAGACCGGCTCGATCTGATCCAGCGTTTAAAGAAGAAGTATGGAGGATCAGCTGAGGCGGTTATCGCGACCGGTCAACGGGTGCAGGAGGAACTTCAATTATTAGACAACCATCAAGAGCGGACTGCTGAGTTGACCGCGCAGTTGGACGCAGAAGCCCATCGTCTCCGCACATTGGCACAACAGTTGTCAAAGAACCGAACTGATGCGGCCAAGCGGATGACGATATCGGTGGAAGCAGAGCTGGCCGCGCTGAAGATGGAGCAGGCGATCTTTCAGGTAATGGTCTCGAGAGATGAGTCGCCCGAGGGCATTGGGCCGACTGGGTGCGATCGGGTGGAGTTCCTTCTCTCGAGCAATCCGGGTGAACCGCCACGACCGTTAGGCCGGGTGGCATCCGGTGGGGAACTCTCGCGCATCATGTTGGCGCTTAAGACGGTATTAGCAGAGATGGATCAGGTTCCGGTTCTAGTGTTCGATGAAATTGATACGGGAGTCGGCGGGGCAGTGGCTGCAGCTATGGGAACAAAATTGCGTAAACTCGGATCGTTCCATCAAGTATTCTGTATCACGCATCTTCCTCAAGTCGCGTCGCAAGCAGAGCACCATTTGCTTGTGGAGAAGGGACTGGACGGTCAACGGACATCTACGTCGGTGAGAATGCTCAAGGGGGTGGGGCGAGAAGAAGAAATCGCCCGGATGTTGGGCGGGTCGATCATCACGAAAAAAGTGCGTGAAACGGCAGCAGAACTTATCGCGGGGGCGAAGGAGAAGCGGTCGAAATGAACGTGCACATTTTGGAGTAACGCGGGCTACGGGCGATCGGTTGAGAGTCGTTTGGCGAGGCGATGGGCCAACCGGACCATGCCAGCTGAGCGATCGGCTGGATCCAACAGCACATTCATCACATACAGGCGGCTGGAGTCAGCCAAGGCGGCGGTGAGCCCTCGCTCGAACTCCCCTTGGGTGTTGATTCGTGTGCCGACTCCGCCTCCGATCATGTCGCAGATCCGTTCATAGCCCCACTCGTGGACGTCGTTGAAGGGGCCTTCGAGAATCTCCCGTTCAGTGGAGTAGCCTCGATTGTTGAGCACGATCACGATCGGCGTCTGACCATACCGCACGGCGGTTGAGAGTTCCGTTCCCGTCATTTGAAACGCACCGTCACCGACCAGTACGATTGGTCTCAGCGAGGGATCGGCACACGAAGCGCCCACCGCTGCCGGGACGGCAAATCCCATCGAAGTGTAATAGGCGGGGGAGAGGAATTCGAATCGTCGATGGACGTGGAGGTCGGCTGCTGCAAAAAGCGATTCCCCGACGTCGGCGATCACGAGCGTGTGCTCGTTCAACAGACTATCGAGGTGGCGGAAGAGTCCATTCAAGGTTACGGGGGTATCCGGTGCAATGATGTCTTGCCCTACTGCGAGCGGTGCCGGCAGCGGGCGAGAAGGAAATGAAGGGAGAGGGTTACTCACCAGTGCCTTCACGAAGTCTTGGAACCGGATGGCATCGTAGCGGTGGTGTTTGATGGCCACACGATCGGCTGTCGCATGAATCGTCCGGCCTTCCGATAGCAATGGTGAATCGGCATTGAGATCTTCGACATCGGACAAGATCGATCCCAGGATGAGCAGGCAGTCTGAGGCATTGATGAATTGCTGAACCTCGTCACGCGCAATGAGGCCCCCGTATACTCCGGCGTAGAGCGGGTGGTCTTCACGGATGACAGATTTGCCCAGCAGGGTGGAAGCGATGGGGACATTGAGTCGTTCGACCAGGCGGGTGAGATCGTCTTGCAGTCCGAACCGCCCGATCTCTGCGCCGGCTAAGATCGCGGGCCGGCTGGCCATGGTCAACATAGCCCGGACTTCGGCGATGGCTTCATCCAGCGCGGCGGTATCGCTTGGCTCATCGTCGAGGCACAAAGGCCGTAACGGGTGTGCCAGCGGTGTATGCACGAGATCGCGAGGGATTTCGATGTAGATCGGGCGGCGATAGCGCAACAGCGCCGCAAAAGCCCGATCCATTTCTCGTTCGGCGGTTGATGGGTCGTCTAGGGAGATGGCCGCTACCGTAATCTTCTCGAACACCTCGCGTTGCGTAGAAAAATCACGCACCATGTGGTGCATGTAAGGCGTGCGAATACGCTCCGAGAGCCCAGGCGATCCGGTGAGCAATACGACGGGTGATCGTTCGGCATAGGCGCAGGCGATCGCATTCACGGTATTGAGTCCACCGACACAGTACGTCACACAGACTGCTCCGATGCCGTTGATACGCGCATAGGCATCTGCGGCGAACCCTGCACAATCCTCGCGCGTGGTTCCGACATGCTGAATCGGTGAGGCCTCGATCAGCTGGTAGAGGCTGAGGACATAATCGCCGGGGATTCCGAAGATATGACGGACTCCCAACTGGTGGAGCCGATCGATCACGGCGGAACCAATGGTTGGTGTTCGATTCATCTTTGGATTTCCTGGTTAATAGGGCGGAAAAGATTCCCTGTTTCATGCCTAGGCGCAGCAAACCACAGCGCAAGTCAGCCGTCAAGTAATCGACGGCATCGGGAAAGGCTTGACGTTCAGGTCGTGCCATTGGATAAGTACGCCATGACATTTCATGATGACAGTCCCCGCGGGCACATTCGCCTCTCTCGCACAGCTTCGACCGAGGCATGGGGGCATCTCTGGATCTATGCCGGGTATGTCGAGGAGGTCAGCGGTAATCTGGCTTCCGGCGATGTAGTCGATGTCATCGCGCCGAATGGACGATTCTATGCCAGAGGTCTCTATAATCCTGAGTCCAAGATTCGCGTGCGGATACTGACCTTTGACGACGAACCTATTACAGAACAGTTTTGGAGAGGACGGCTTGCGCAGGCTGTCAGGCTACGTCGGCGAATGGTGACCGGCACGAATGCCTATCGCCTTGTCTATGGAGAAGCGGATCGATTGCCGGGCTTGATTGTGGATCGATTCGACGATGTCTTGGTCATGCAGACCCTATCCTCCGGTATGGACCATCGGAAAGACCAGTTGGCCGATCTTCTGTGTCAGGAATCTGGAGCGATGCGAGTGTATCTGCGCAACGATGCCAAAAGTCGCACTTTGGAGGGGTTATTGCTTGAAAAAAGATTTCTTCGAGGGGGTGGCGCGACGATGGTCGAAATTCAGGAAGGGCCGGCTCGATTTCTTGTGGATATCGAGCGAGGGCAGAAAACCGGTTGGTTTTGTGATCAGCGCGAGAACCGATTGGTGACGGCGCGGTTCGCAGCCGGTGCCGAGGTGCTGGAGGTGTTTGCTCATACTGGAGCGTTTGGGATTCATGCGGCGCTCGCGGGGGCGAAATCAGTGGAAGGACTGGATGTGAGTGAAGACGCCGTGGCGCTTGCGCGCAACCATGCGCAGCTCAACAAGGTGGAGGATCGTTGTGCCTATCGAGCGGCAGATGCGTTCGATGAGATGCGAAAGCTGGAACGAGCCGGGCGCCGCTACGATCTGGTGCTGCTTGATCCGCCGGCCTTTGCCCGCAGTAAACAGGCTGTGCCCCGTGCGTTGGCTGGATACAAAGATGTGAATTTGCTTGGGATGCGGCTCACCAAGCCCGAGGGATTTCTCGCCACGAGTTCCTGCTCCCACCATGTGACCGAACAGGAATTATGGACTAGCATTCGGCTAGCAGCGCGAGATGCGAAACGGCAGGTCCGTCTGCTTGAACAGCGGGGGCAGTCCAGTGATCATCCCATCCTTCCCACCATGCCGGAAACGCGCTACTTGAAATGTTTTATCCTACAAGTTCTCTAGCAGAATGTGGGAAAACCATTTTGGCCCCGGAGAACTTCTATGGCCCACACGTGTGGCACAACAGGAGCACCTTCCCGCAGGATGCTCAAAAAGATCGTTCAGCAAGGCCGCAGCGAGTGAAGGGGCGAGGCGTACCCTCGTGGTACGTTGAGGGTCTGAACGATGCGAGAACGACACTGGAGGACTTTTTCAGTCCATATAAGCATCCTGCTAATCGCTTGGTGGTTCGAAGTGGCCTGATGGGCGATTCTGCCACGGGATTGTCAACTGTTTGGCCTGTTTGACGAGGCTACGCAAATTCACTTCCGCTGCTCGGAGTAATTTTGGTTCGCCGCTTTGCATAATAGCAGTGAGCAGGACATACAGTGAGCGATCCATTTGTGACCCGGCGAGAATGCGTTCTGTGACAGGATCTGGGCCTGCAGGAATGGAACCGGCATCTTCCTCTGGATCGTCAAACAAGGTACGGAATGTGGTTGGATGGCTGAAGAGCCAGGCTGGGGGGATCTTGAGCGCTGCGGCAAGTGCTTCGAGTCGTGAAAGAGAGAGGTCAGTCTCTCCCGCCTCTATCTCCTCTATTACGTGGGGAAGGAGAGATAACTCGGTTGCCAAGTCGTCGACTGAACGGCCTCGTGAGATACGCCACGCTTGAATCTGCTCTCCCAGCGCCATGGCGCGATAGTACTGAAAAATGAACTCGCTCCGCAACCTCCTTCTATGGGTCTGTGTTAGGATAGACCTTGAAACACAACAGTTTATGTGAAATTTAACTCACTGGAAGATGGGCGATCAAATCAGGTATAATGCGCAACAGTTTTACTGTCGATCCGGTGAGGAGGGGCATGATGTTAGGAACAGATATTCGTGGAATTATTGCAGAAGAAGAAGAAGTTCAACGACGCAAAGATGCCTTGAAGTCGCTCCTAAGTATGCGTTCCAAGCAGTTGCGAGAGTCGTTGGAACAACGGATCAAGCGGGCTCGGACGTGTGGGGACTGGATCCAGCTTTCTCAGGAAGAATGTGCCACGCTTCACAAGCGGGAAAAGCTTCATCTCAAGTCTCAGTTCGATAAGCTTCAGCACGAGCAGGATCGTACTAGAGGGAAGCTGACCGCACTGAAGCGAGCGAAGGCACGGGCTCAACGGATTCGGGCTGCCGAAGCCGCATCTGGGCGGAAGCGCCGCTGACCTGGTTCTGTCTGCCATGATGCGCTAGCGTGACTCCCTCACCCCCCCTCCTGACGCGGTCGCAACGGGAGTACATTCGTGAACTCCTACTTGATAGGCATGTACGTACACGAGAACGTGCTTTCGTGGTTGAAGGCGCCCATGCTGTTCGGGATCTCCTGACTCGGTATCCTGAACAGATTCTCACAATCGTCACCGCGTCAGGTTATCTGGAGAAAGAGAAGCGGAACGACCGGCTACTTCGATTAACTGCCTCGACGCAACAATACTCCTGCCCAGACCTTCAGTTCTCAAAACTATCAGACTTGGATACCCCGCAGGGCATTCTCGCTGTCGTGCGGCAGCCGACATGGGACGAAGAGGAGGTGCTTGGACAGACGAGTGTTTTGGGGATCTTTGGAGAGCAGCTACAAGATCCTGCCAATGTTGGGGCCATTATTCGAACAGCGGCAGCGCTCAATGTAAGTGCGCTGTGGCTCACACCGGAATCTGCCGATGTTTTTCATCCTAAGGTGGTTCGTGCAACGAGCGGTGTGTTGCTCGTGCTGCCGATCTTTGCTGCGAAAGATGTGTCCGGGCTGATCAGGCAAGGCTGTCAGATTTTTGCCGCAGAAACCGCGGGGGAGGGGGTTGGTTCAATTGATGAAATTCACCAGGCGCCGAGAAAGTTGGTTCTTGCTTTTGGCAATGAAAGTCGTGGTTTATCAGTTCAGACCATCGATCAGGCCACCAGTAGATTTACTATCCCGCTCAACCGCGGTGTAGAATCTCTTAATGTGGCGGCATCCATAGCGATTGCCGCATTTTTCTTCTCTCGACTTTCCAAAGGGACCTGACTCAAGGCCTATCCGCTCTGGCAATGACCACGTCACCTAATCAGCAATCACAAAATTGGGTGTGAAGAATGGTGCCGAGGGACAGAATTGAACTGTCGACACCAGCCTTTTCAGGGCATGAGCAACATGAGCAGAAACAACAGCTTGTAACACAAGTAGGACGCAAAAAGTGACAATCCATGTCATGGGATTTCAATGAGTTACAGGTAGGTGCCGCTGGTGGCAGCTGGCGAATCGCAATGGCACTGGGTCACTCAGCCACCGGCTCGTCCCGTGGGGCCGCTAACTCATCTGCACTGGTCACTGCTTTGACTTTCGAGTACGCGGTTGTTGATTGGGTGGTTTCTATCGTGCACGCCAGGGGCGCTATGCGATGTGTTGGGTGCGGAACCCGGCGTTGATTTCAGGGCCGGGGAATGGTGTGGGGTCGCAGAGGCAGTGTGGTTCGCAGATACCGAAGCCACAACGGGACTCGTGATTTCTCGCGGCCACTCGTTGCGACATTTCAGATTTAGACAGGCCCAGA
>JBGTMB010000149.1:0-7062 GCA_041743755.1 Nitrospiraceae bacterium
CTATAGGCTCGCCTGATCCCCGAAGACTTCGACTGAAGACCAGGGACATCGCTCACCTGATAACGAGCCCCGCTGACCTCGTGGCTGTAAACCACCGAAGGGAGTCCCACCATCGTCGTTAAGAGCACCATATGGCTCGGAAAGCAATGATCGATATGCACGAAGTCGTATCCTCTTGAGTTGATGTCAGTCGCCACCGTCTCAAGGGTCGAAATAAACGACCGCGTCTTTAGTAGATTTAGAGCCAAGTCCACCCATGTTTGGACCAAATGCGGCCTCACGGCGCAGCCAGACCGGCGCGGCAACAGGTACTGATAAGACTCTCGCACAAACGGTCGAAGCGACCAATGAATGAGGTCCGGCTCGCCGACCCGCATGATATACTCATCCACAACATGCCCGCGACTAGCAAGTTCTCGAACCATATCGAACGTCGCACGCTTGGAGCCACCCGATTCACCTGAATGGCACCAGGCGATCTTCCAGCTCTTTCGCATAGGCTCCTTGGAACTCGGACTGCCTTCTTGAATGGTCTCTTGCATGCTGCCCCGGGATTTGTGATCGCTGCGGTCTAGACTTGGGTCCCCTCGATGCGCACCCCCATAGACAGCGAACCTCACATTTGTCGAGTCCTTTGCTGCGTGGAGGTCTCAATCCAGTTCTTCCACCCGGTCAACCACCTTACTTAGGAATTAAGCGATTTTTCCGATCCAGGACGAGATTTGTGTCCTCGGAGCAGATCGATAGTGCGATCTCCTGCCCGTTCCCACGAAAACCATTCTGATGCAAGCTTGAGCGCACCTTTCCGAAGTCGCTCACGCAATTCCGGACTCTCCATTACAAGAAGCATGGCCTGCGCTAACGCAGGCGGGTCCTTCGGTTCGCATAATACGACATTCTCTTGGTGAACGAAGGGCTCATCCAGACAGCGCCCACGTGTCGCGATCATCGGTAGACCATGAGCCGCCACGGATGAGACCGAGCTGTTGTTCAACTGTATGCCCAAATTGAATGTGAATACTCCGACATCTGCTGCGTGAAGATTCAGCGAACCCTCTTCATCCTCCGCTTTGAAGGCTCCTGTCCAGATGGTGTTGGTCTCTAAACCTAACTCCTTGGACAATGCATACATCTGTTCAACGTATGAGCCTTTACCTTCATAATCCAGATCGAACTTTCCTCCGATGAAAAGAAGCTTGGCATGAGGTTTCTGACGCATCACAATCTGAAATGCCTGCAAGAGAATCTCCACACACTTGGCCGGATAAATATAGCCGAGGAAAGCAAATATGAAATCATTTGGCCCCACGCCAAGCTTCACCCGTTGTCGTTGTCGCGCTTCATCCCCACCGCTGCACATCCGCATGTTCAGAGGTGGAGGAATGAGCACGACCTTGGACCCAACGTCTGGCTTTACTTCCAACAAGCCAAGTCGATGCTCTTTACAGAGGGCAATGACCTTATCACTGTCTCGCAATAGCGTTCCGGCGGCATACGATATTTCGTTGCTGCCGACCCATTGCTTAACAACCAACTTGCGAAACGCTCGAGATACCCAAGACGTACGGCCCGGGTCAGAGGGCACATGCACACTCTCAAACCGAGTCACAAAAGGAACTCGGGGGAATAGTTTTTTGGCGATTGTCGGAGCAAAGGTGATCATCGGGTGAAAGTGGTACATCAGTCCTAGGTACATGAGAAGAATCGCATCGGGTGCGCAGTGTTTGAGAAAATCTCTGAAACGCGGAATCTCAGCCCATGACCAGTGTCGCATGATGGGGTGAACAGAAATTCCTGGCTCCCCATTTCCTATATTCCCCTGTGAAGTGAGAACATGTACGTCCAGCTTTCGGCCTGCCAGATGCTTGCACAGAAAGAACGTATTCGTTGACTCTCCTGCGTGGAACGGGGGATAGGCCGCTGATATAATGAGGACCTTCATGTCTCTTTCTCCAAAACCAAACAGATGTGGCATGCCAGATGTGGCTGAAATGGACGCCAAACCTGAAATCTCTTGCAAGCCTGTTTTCCCACCATTTTTTTAGGAAGATAGCGGCCCATTTTAGAATTGGACTGCAAACTGGCAGACAGGATCACTACCTAAGCGTCGACTCCCAAATTTGACATACCTCCCCGACCGCACCACGCAAGATAAATCTCTTCAAAAATCTTACCGAGGTCTTTCGTGATACCCCAATCCGGATAGTGCTCCTTAATCTTGCTTAGGTCGCTGATGTAACAGATATGATCCCCTTCACGATTCTTATCCACGTAGTCGAACAGCATGTTCTTTCCGGAAATAGTCTTTATCAGATCGAAGGCTTCAAGTATCGAACAGCTATTTCCTCGACCACCGCCGAGATTATACACTTCTCCACACCGCGGGGCCTTAATGAACGCCTCGATAAGCCTGGCTACATCGAAGGAATGGATATTGTCGCGAACCTGTTTTCCCTTGTACCCGTATATTGAATACCGCTTACCTTCAATATTGCACTTGATAAGATAGCTGAGAAAGCCATGCAGCTCGACGCCTGAATGGTTGGGACCGGTCAAACAACCTCCGCGCAGGCAGCACGTCTTCATCCCGAAGTATCGGCCGTACTCCTGCACCATGACATCGGCGGCAACCTTCGAAGCTCCGAACAACGAATGTTTAGAACGATCGATTCTCATAGTTTCTGTAATTCCGTTTCGATCATCCGACAAGGCATAGTCCCAACGAGTAGCTTGCTCAATCAAGGGAAGCTCGTTCGGGGCATCCCCATACACCTTGTTTGTCGACATGTGCGCGAATGGGGCATCGGGCACTTGCTGTCGAGCAGCTTCCAGCATGTTCATCGTGCCCACAGCATTCGTGTCAAAATCCTCAAACGGCATCTTCGCCGCCAGATCATGGGAAGGTTGCGCTGCAGTATGCACTATGGCATCCGGCCGCAGTTCGCCGAGGAGCAGGAGGACGCCCCCGCGGTCACGTATGTCCAGCTCATGATGTACAAAGTTCGGCAGCTCGGCTTGGAGCCGGCGTTGATTCCAGCGCGTATCACCCCCCGGACCAAAGAACTCTGCGCGTCCGTTGTTATCAATACCATGAACCTTCCAGCCTTCCCCACAGAAATATGCACACACCTCAGACCCAATTAAGCCCGAGGACCCTGTCACAAGCATTTGTCTCATCTGGCGACTCCTCCTATTCTTCGTCTGGTGTGATTTTCAAAAATCTTCTTAGAATTGATAGCCCCTGCAAACCCCGCCGGGCTCCACTTTCTAATTTAACAGGAGCAATTTTGAACGAGAAATGACATCTGATTCAGAAACGGTCGCTGCATAGGTGTTCGATGCTCGCGCTGGGCTTCGCCCAGTCCGCTTGCCGATATCTGAGCCCTCTACCATGCATGCGCCCAGGCCTTCATGAAATGTGTGTGATTCATACAGATTCCAGCGCTTTCACAAGCATCGTTATCAACCAATCTAGAGGACGTGGTAGACGCCGCCGCCATGACCAGAACTTCATGCCTGAATTCTTCAGCCCAGATCTACATTACTTCTCTTTGGCCACTCCCTGTCCACGATTTAATGGGGGACCTCGAAAGGTTCAAACCAGAGACTGATGCATTTCACTGTACCGCCTGGCCTGTACCGCGGGCGAATACTCCTGAAGGGCCACTCTGCGACTGTTAATTCCCATCTCCTCCCGTTTTGATGGATCTCGTAAAAAATCCTCGATCCCTGCTCTGAGAGCAGCCACATCATTACGACGAACCAGAGAACCAGGAACTCCACAGGCCATAGACTCCAACACGGTATTGGGAGAATTGTCCTGCAAGGAAGGAATGACGAACAGATCTTCCGCACTGTCTATCTGAGCGAGCAAACGATCGTCGGAGATCTGTCCCAAATGCACATTCGGCACCCCCACGTTCAGAATCGGCTTCGCCCAACGGATGCCAGAAGAAGATTGTCCTGTCTCTTCAGACCCGACAACGCTTCGATCAGCGGCAGAAAACCTTTATAACGAATCTGACCTTGAGAGGCAACAAACAAGATAATCGTGGCATCTTGGGGGAGTCCAAGAACCTCTCGAGCAAACTTGCGATTCCAGGGAGCAAACACCTCCGTATCAAGACCGTTAGGAATAATCGTGATAGGAAACCTGAGGGGAAACGGATCTTGCGCCAGATTGGATGCCATCCATCTGTTGAAGGACACAAAATGCAAACGGCAAGTGTCAACGTAGCCAATGAGCTCCTGCTTCCGTTTCGACATTTGCCTGGAACTATTGTTGACATCACCTGAGCCTAATTGAGGGCCCGACCCGCAGCTTTCGTCGTAGTGACATCCGCCGGTAATCGGATTCGTGTCGTGGATTGTCCATACGACAGGGATTCGCTTCGGCACGGTTGAGAGAAACCTCTCATAATCGACGTAGCGCGCAATCCAATGAAGATTGATTGCATCGCAAGGAGGCAAGTGTTTCACTAATTCGTCTCCATACTCGCTGCGATCGTCACTGAAGATTTCGAATCCGAGGGGCCGCGAGGCGCTGTATCGCGCAAAGTCTCGGGCGATTCGCTCCCGCCGGAAGCGGCGGCGGATTCGGCTGGTCCAATCCATCGACGCATCAAAGGCGGTCACAAGCGGATCTTACTGCGGCAATTCGCCACAAACAGCAAAGAATCATGCCCAAGCTGGTTCATAGCCGTATGAAGGCGATAGGCGGCGCGAGCCGCGCCTCCTGTAATATCCTCTGTGCTGCCATACGCGATGTTCATACCTGCCTCATGACCCATCTTTTCTCCTGACTCCATGGAAAATCCGCAACACAGTGGGCATAGAAGGCATTCCCAATAGGTAAGCGAGTTATCGGACGCCCCCCAGTCGGAGCAAGACGAGAAGACACTATCGGTACACTACCAGACACCTCGTGATGTGGCCACTCTTTTTGAGTATACAGATGCGCGTGTCAAGGCTGGAGAGATCTTCCGTGGACGGCAGGAGCATACGCCCGATCAATCCCTGCATTGGATCTTATGGCTTCGAGATCAAGAAAATCCCTTCGGATGAAGTCATTGTAAGAGGACCCTCTACGTTCTTGAAATGACGCCATATTATTGATCACCGTATTGTATTCCGCCTGATGAAAATCGATGCCAATAGGCACATTT
Source organism: Nitrospiraceae bacterium (assembly GCA_041743755.1). Lineage (GTDB taxonomy): Bacteria > Nitrospirota > Nitrospiria > Nitrospirales > Nitrospiraceae > Palsa-1315. The sequence goes on from JBGTMB010000149.1 coordinate 5,166, forward strand.
TCAAGCAGATTGTTGGTGAGTGTCATCAGGCTGCTCTTCTCATCCAGGTAAATACCCGAAATAGGGAAGTCTCCAGCCCAGGGTGAGCGAGCAATTTGAGAAATGTAATTCTCAACGATACGCATCCCCGGCTGCTTTGACAAGGTGTAGATTCCTGCTCCATCGGCTAACAAACGCATCACATGATGAATGCGATTCCGCCTGATCAGATTGTTCTTCAGGGGGGTCGTTTCAGACGTCCATCCCCAGCCAACGCTAATTCCCGTATACGGCATGTTTGCCAATTCATTGTTTTCAATCACGAGCCCTTCCGTGTAGCCCGCAAAAATGCCAACGCTGCTATGATAGTCACGCCCAACTTTGGTGATCAGATTGTTCTTGATCACGTTGTCGCGACAGACCTGCGACGGATCGCTAGGGTGTTTTTCGAGATCCATCCCGACTGAGATAGCAGACGCGCTGATATTTTCGAAGGTATTGCCGACGAACGCACTGTCGCGAACACCTGACCAAAGCACGACAGCCGTTGCACCGAGATTGCGAAAGGTATTGCCCTCGAACCATATATTCTCGGCATTCTGGACGTGTATGGCACCAGGAATCCGATGGTTCCCCTCGCTTCCGTTCGCAATGCTATCTGCCTGGACCGTTGCAAACCCTTCCTCACTCGGCTCAAGCCAAGTCGAGTGCTCAAAAACAATACCACGGAAGTGAATGTGTTTTACGGGAGCTTCGGGTGTGCCTTGGAGTCGAACGAGCTGGACGAGCGTAGGCGCAACAGCGACGATGGTTGAGACATCCTCTCCAGCGCGTAACTTGTAGAAGAGTTCATGGTTCGCGGGCCTCAAGTACCACTCGCCCTCTGCATCCCAGAATTCAAAGGCATTCTCTAAATAATAACCTTGCCCCTTCTTTCTAAGATAGTCATGACTACTAAAAGCCTTTGTCCGATCCGGTTCCAATGGTATGAGGTGGGCCTCAAAATCACTCAGATCAAGGGATGAAAGCCGTAGGTTATTTTGAGTCCATTCCTTGTGAATGACCATTTCGACATCATGAACGTCGGAGAGATTTTGAATCTCAGAACTCGAAACAACGATTGTTCGACTTGCCTCATTCCAATAGTGGAGCCTGTTGAAATCACCCTCATTCGGAGTCCTGGCTCGAGTTTGAGGTTGCCCGTCGACATACAGCTGACGGAATCGAAGGCCAGAGGTGTCGGCCTTCACAACACCATTCCCCGCAGGGATCCATCCAGTTATCCGCTTCCCACCGGTAATGACAGGTGTTTCCCCAGGATACCCCATATACATCACGCTATAGTTGTTTTGACCAGAATCTTGAGCCTGAAACACAAGCGGTTCCTCAAGTTCATACGTACCTTCTCTCAAATACACGACGACATCGCCGCTCATATCCTTGTTGATGTTCCTGACCGTCTTCCTTGCCCTCTCCACGGTTAAGAATGGCTCGCTTCGAGTCCCGGGATTAGCGTCAGAACCACCCATGGAGGCAGGAGCCACGTGGAAAGCAGCGTGAGCGTGTCCTTCATGGTGTGCGTTGCGATGGGTAGACGAGCAACCCATTATGAACAAGCTAAGAAGGAAGACCATTCGTCCCGCACATCTGTTTTTCAGAACTCGCACTCCTCACCCCTGGCATTCAGGTTCTCTCTTCAATGTAGCGTCACTACGACTGAGACGGTCTCTGGGATGTGCACGCGCGGGTTCGTTATATGGTCCGTGGGACGGCATAGGGGGTAAATGAAGGCTCTACACGCTGACCTCGAAGGGCGTGAGAAGGCGCTCTCGACCTTCCCCATTTCTCACACTACCCACTGCGAAGTGAACCCCTGGCGGCCTGTGGCCGGTCTTGCGGGTATTGATTGAACTCCAAC
>JBGTMB010000150.1:0-2113 GCA_041743755.1 Nitrospiraceae bacterium
CCAACGCCAGGCGGCATCATGGTCTATGAGCCTGGCGCCGCAGCGGCAGGCAACCAAGCGACGTCATCACTCAAGGTACCATCAAAAGCCAAGCCCTCTGCGTCGTCTGATCAACTCGACGATCACGGCATGCCGAAGTAGGATAGCGTTCACGTATCTTTTCCGTGTGCGCGAGGGGGCAGGACACCCTGCCCCCTCCATAAAGTAGACCGTTCATCTCAGGCAAAAGAGGGGGAATGAGTGTAACGGAAATTGCGAACGTGGCACATGCCTGTTGCATCTGTGAAATGACAAGAGACCGACGAGAGATGGTAATGTTCAGCTTGATGCGTTGAAAGGGAAATCCGAATCGTGCCTAAGCCCAAAAGCACAGTCATGGCGAGGGTGATTACGTGACACTCAGTTCGAATAAACACCATCGTTTGCAAGGATGGGCGGTGTCCGCGATCGTTCACGGCCTTGCGCTGACTGTGGCACTCGGGCTCATGACGCAGGTCAAACCGGTCACGCCGAAAGAATCGTTCACGTGGGACGTCGCGTTGGTCGAGCCACAACGGGTTCAAGAAGCGAGCACGGCTGAAGTCACGCCGGCCCAGGAACCTGCGAAACCGGCGCCGCGTCCGGCCGTTCCTGCCCCCGCTCAACCCAAGAAGGTCACGCCGGGTGTACAACACGAGATCCCCCGGCCGGTCGAGACGATCCAGCCCATTGAACAGACGGTGGCAATGCAACCGAAAGTTGAAACAGTCGTGCCGGTCATAGAGCCGCAGCCTCCGGAAGTTCAGCAGACCGAACAGTCCGTAGCCGAGTCGGTCACCCCTGTCGTTCAACAGGAAGTTTCGACCCAGCCTGTGACAACCGATGCGCCCATTCATCCTGTCGAAGCGCCTACCATTGAGACTGCCTCGGTTACACCCGATCTCAAACCACCGGCTCCTCCCGTAACAGCGAATGCTGTAACGCGCGACGCGGAGCCTGTCGCCAAAGAGTCCTCACCGCAAACGGCGATGGCGGCTAGCCCAAGCTCCGCTGTCAAAGTCGATCATGGCTGGCTGGCCGAATTGCTGAGACGGAGACTGGCTGAAATCAAACGCTATCCCAGCACTGCGCGCCTCAATGGCGATGAAGGAAAGGTTGTGCTTCGGGCGGTCATTCGAGCCGATGGCCACCTGTCTGAGGTGAAAGTGCATCGAAGCTCCGGTCATGAGTCGCTCGATAAAGCGGCCCTAGAATCCATCCGCTTGGTGTGCCCGCTACATATGCATCAACCGCTCGGTACGTCCGAAGTCGCGGTGTATATCCCGATAGTGTATAGCCTCGGAAGCTAGTCGCGGGAGGAAGTGTCCTATGACGCCGATGCTGGATCGAAGAATGAAGATCGCGCAAGTAACCGCCATATTCGGCTTGCTCAGCATAGGGGCTATCCCGGTTTGGGCTGAAGAAAGACAGGGCGTGATGAACGAACAAGAACGGACGGCACGGACTCAAGAACTGCAGCGGGAACGAGCAAACATCGAGAGTGAGTTGCGCCGGCTCCAATCGCAACCGGAAGGGACGACGCGGTCCACTGTTCCACGGTCTGAACTCTCAGACCAACCGACGAGAAGCATGAAAGAGTCCCTGGAATCGGTGCCCGGAGTGAGCACAGGGCAAGGCTCAATCGGGCGCGACGCGCAAATCTCCATTCGAGGCTCGAAATGAGGCGCACCATGATCGAACGGACGTTCAGCACTCAAAGCCTGGTTATGATGGTCGGGATTGTTATCAGCGCTGTCTCACTCGTACCGATGGCGTTGGCCGAACCGGATCAATCGTTGCGATTCGGGCCAAAACTGACGACCGATCATCGGGTAAGAGCGGTGGTAGGTCCTTCCGTCAAGATCGACGACGAGGGCCGCATCTCGCTCGCCTGGATAGAGGAAGACAAAGACATCCGCACGGTGGTTTATTCTAGAACGGAGAAGTCGGGAGGACCGATCGGAGCTCCAATCACAGTGAACCAGCCGACCGAGGCGCCCTACATGCGGCAGGAAGCGCCGGCGCTGGCGGTCGTCGGAGACGACGTGTTCCTGACTTGGGCCTTGACCCATCCGAAACTGACACCCGACAAGCC
>JBGTMB010000151.1:0-14701 GCA_041743755.1 Nitrospiraceae bacterium
AAGGAGACTCGAATGAAGATCATGCTGGTGACGGTAGAGGTTGCGCGAGTAGAGGCTGCATCCGCAGAGGTATTGGTACTCCTGCACTGTGAGGGAGAGGCATTGGCCAAACAGGATACAGCCCGGCTCGATACCACGCTCGGTGGCGCGTTGAGCACGCTGGTGTACTCGAAGGAGTTCGAAGGTAAAGCGAACGAGGTCTTGCTGTACCACACCCAGGGCAAGGTGCCTGCAAAACGGGTGGTGCTGGTCGGCTTGGGCAAGAAGAACGAGGTGACCACTGAGACCATCCGGCAAGCAATGGGCTCAGCCGCGAAGCGCGTCCGCCAGACAAAGGTTGAATCCTTTTCGGTGGCACTGCCGACCGTGAGGCCTGAGGGAATGTCATCGCTCGACGTCGCCCAAGCGATGGTGGAAGGGGCGATCCTAGGCAGTTATCAGTTCACCGTCTATCGAAGCGAAGCCGCCTCAGGGCGAGATGTTGCAGAGATGAAGATACTCATCCCGATGAAGGGTCAGTCGCGACAGGTGACCGAAGGAATTCGGCGCGGCGTCGCCACGGCAGAAGCTACCGTCTTTGTCCGCGATCTCTGTAATCACCCGTCTAACGTCCTGACCCCCACGAGGGTCGCCGACGAAGCGAAGGCCATCGCCAAGGCTGACGGAATCGCGATCAACATCCTCGAGCAGAAAGAGATGGAGCGCTTGGGAATGGGCGCACTGCTCGGCGTGGCGCGCGGGAGTCAGGAGCCGCCCAAGTTCATCATCCTTGAATACAACGGAGCCAAGAAAAAAGATGCGCGTCCGGTCGTGCTGGTCGGAAAAACGATTACCTTCGATACGGGGGGAATCTCTCTCAAGCCTGCAGAGAACATGGAACATATGAAGGCCGATATGACGGGAGGAGCCGAAGTCCTGGCTTCGATCAGAGCGGCGGCAAGACTCAAGCTCCCGTTGCGTCTGATCAGCATCTTGCCCGTGGCTGAAAACATGCCGGGCGGCCGAGCCATGAAGCCCGGCGATATCGTGACGACGTTGTCGGGGAAGACCGTCGAAGTACAGAACACGGATGCGGAAGGTCGGCTCATCCTGGCCGACGGCCTCGCCTACGCCATGCGCTATAACCCGGTGGCCTTGATCGACATTGCGACGCTCACGGGGGCTTGTGTCATCGCCCTCGGCCAATTTGCGATCGGGATGTTCGGCACCGATGACACGCTGAAGGAGCGGGTCCGCAATGCGGGACAAAAATCCGGGGAGCGGGTGTGGGAGATGCCGCTGTGGGAGGAATATTTCGAACAGCTCAAGAGCGACGTCGCCGATATGCGCAATATCGGTGGCCGTGGCGGCGGGATGATTACCGCAGCGCTTTTTCTGAGCAAGTTCGTAGGAGACTGCCCGTGGGTACACCTCGATATCGCCAGTACGGATTGGAGCGAACGAGAACGAGCCTACATTCCGAAGGGCCCCACCGCAATTGGAACCAGGTTATTGGTGCAATACCTCATTGATCGAAGCTTATAAGCAGGATGATCAAAATGGCTGTCCAGCAAGGCCGCAGCGAGTGAAGACCGGAGGCGTACCCTCTCGGGTACGTTGAGGATCTGAACGATGCGAGAACGCCGCTGGCGGCCTTTTCCAGCATCCTGCAGAAGGATTTCATGACTTCGCGTGAAAAGATTGGGCAGCTCTTCATGGTTGGATTTGTCGGCACATCGGTCACGCCCGATCTGGCGTCGTTCATCAAAAAGTACAAGCCGGGCGGGGTCATTCTCTTCTCGCGAAATCTCGAGTCCGTCGAACAGATGGTCGATCTCACCAACGGCCTACAAGCCTGCAGCCCCCATTCGCCGCTCTTGATCTCGATCGATCAGGAAGGCGGTCGGGTCTCCCGCCTTCCAAAAGGCTTCACCATATTCCCGCCCTGCGACCTGTTGGGGCGCTGCAACTCCACCGAATTGGCCTACGCGGCTGCGGCCACGATTGCCAAAGAGCTGAGGGCGGTGGGCGTGAACATGAATATGGCGCCGGTGCTCGACGTGAACAGCAATCCGGATAATCCGGTCATCGGCGACCGGGCATTCGGTGCGACGCCGGGCATCGTCTGTGAACTGGGGATGGCAACGGCGGCAGGGCTGCAAGACAATAAGGTGGTGGCCTGCGGAAAACACTTTCCTGGTCACGGCGATACCAGCGTCGATTCCCACAAAGAACTTCCAGTCGTCGAGGCGCCGCGCGAACGATTGGAGGCCGTCGAGTTCCCCCCCTTCCGCCGTGCCGTTGCGCAACATGTCGTGTCGATGATGACCGCGCACGTCCTGTATCGCGCGCTCGATCCCGAATTGCCGGCCACGCTCTCGCCGACCATCATCACGAACTTCTTGCGCAAGGAACTGCAATACGACGGTGTCGTGTTGACGGATGATTTAGAAATGCACGCCATTATCGACCATTACGGCGTGGAAGATGCTGCGGTTCGTGCTGTGCTGGCGGGATGCGATGTCCTGTTGATTTGCAAAGATCGGGATCGGGAAGTCGCCGCCTTCGAAGCTGTGGTCCAGGCGGTGGACACAGGAACCATTTCTCCTGAACGGTTGGACCAATCGGTGGCCCGAATCGCCCGCCTCAAACACAGATTTGTGGCGCCCTATAAGCCCGTGACAATCTCAGACGCGATGCTCGTCGCAGGATGCCGAACCCATCAGGCGTTACTGCACTCGATCGAACAGGTTCGGGCGCGGCTGGTTTCGAGTTTCTAGTTTCAGGTTTCAAGTTCCACCTCGGAGTTTCAGCAATCCGAAACGAATAACTTGAAACTAGAAACCTGAAACACTTGACGAGATACGCCCTTCGACGGGCTCAGGGCGTCCCGAGCTTGTCGAGGGACGCTTCGCGAGGAAGGCGCCTTGGAGCGATCTCGCGACGAACCGCCCCCCCTTGCAGATTGTCGGACGATTCCCCTACAGTGCGCTGCATGATCCGCACATTTCAAGGTGTCAAACCAACCATTCCCACATCCTGCTTTATCGAAGAGACCGGTATCGTCATCGGCGATGTGGTGCTGGGCGAGGACTGCAGCGTCTGGTTTCATGCTGTCGTTCGCGGGGACGTGCACTCTATCAGGATCGGCAACAGAACGAATGTGCAGGACCTCTGCATACTCCATGTCACCCACGACACCCATCCATTGATCATCGGCAATGAGGTCACCATCGGCCACGGGGTGATCCTCCATGGCTGTACGATTAAGGATCGCGTCCTGATCGGCATGGGTGCCATCATTATGGATGGAGCTGTGATTGGAGCAGACTGTGTCGTGGGGGCCGGGGCGTTGATCACGGAACAGACCGTCATTCCAGCCAATAGCCTGGTACTTGGTTCACCCGCAAAAGTAAAACGATCGGTCACAGCTGAAGAACGTGCGTGGATTAAGGAGTCCGCGGAGAACTACGTGAAATACGCAGGCCAGTATTTAGATCACTCCTCGAAAGCCAAACCCGGTTTCCAAGTCTAGATTTTCGCTGCATCACCTGGACTCTTTACTCCTTCCCAATTTGAATAAAACAGATCGGATCTCCCACTAATGCCGTCGGATAGTATCGTTTCCCAACCAAGTACGGCACTTGATGCCGGTGACACCACTCCGCAATCCATAACACTTCTTCTGTTGTGGTTGTGACGAGGCCGGGCTTCGCAAGCTTTTCCATACAACGTGCAACCACCGCGCGCACAATGCGACGCTCTCGATCGAACTTCACGGGATCGAGGGTGAGCGGATTACTTCGTCCATAGGACAGAGGCGAGAGATGCGGGAACTGCTCAGGGTCATTGAGCACGCTGACTATCCACAGATGATCGAAGAGACCCTTGGCCCTCCCTGCATCGACTGCACGGAACATAAGAGGGACAGAACGGCAGGCACGGTTGAGGGTGACGACTTCAGTTCTCCGAAGATTGTAGGGTTCTACCGCCCGATCCCGCTCCACCGTTTCCATAATCAAAGCAGGAAGCTCCGCCACCCCGGCGCCGACGTACAGGCTACGGCCATGCCGGGGTAATTTCTTCCTCAACAACACCGCCACACGATTTCCGAGACGCTGACACAGACCTCGCTTCACGCGCCAGAACTCATCCCCGCCCTCATAGCAATAGACCGGCCCCAGTGCGCCATAGTCGAGACGTCCGTAGACCTCGGCCACCAACCGGCGGGTCGCAGGAGCCAACTTCGTGGGACTCGTCTTCATGACTGCACTCCAGCAATCTGCACCGCGGTTGCAGTCACCGTCGCAGCCACGCTGGAAAGAAATTCAATATTCAATGTGTCCGTGATATCCGTCTCGCGATGATAGTGCGGGTTCCGGAAGTTCGCCGTATCGGTCAACACCACCGCTGGATAACCTGCATCCCAAAACGAAGCATGGTCGCTGCGGCGGGTATGAGGCATGGCCTCCCCTCGGCCTGGCACTACCAATGACAGGGTCTTGAGCGGGGCCGCCTGCCGTTGTGCCTCCTGCTCAAGTTGGTTCACCAAGGACCGGGACGCCTCGTTACCCACGATGGCGAGAAAATCTCCTTGAGTTGGCACTGCAATGGGCACCGCTGGTGGGGCCTGCTGTGTGCCGGGCTCGCTCTTCGCGAACCCGACGCACTCCAAAATAATCGCGCCAGCCAACTCACGACGCTCGGCTCTCAAGCGAGAGACAAACGCCTGGCTTCCCAGCCGATCCTGCTCTTCAAGGCAAAACGCCACGAGCCAGACTGGTCGCACGAGCGGTTGCGTGCTGAGGTGCAATGCCACTTCGAGAAGCACGACAAGTCCACTCGCGTTGTCATCTGCGCCAGGTGACCCGGACACCGTATCGTAGTGAGCCCCGATCAAGAGTGGAGGCCACTCCCCTCCTTGGCTTGGCTGGTCCGGATATTTGCTCGCCACGACATTGCGGTAGGTCTTTCCCCATGCACGCACAAGCTGGTTGCTTGTGCTCCATCCTGACTTGGCAAACTGCATCGCCAGATAGTGCGCCACCTTCCGAAGCGGTCCTGGGCTTGTCTCGGGATGACGCTCGCCAACGAGAGCCTGGAGATGACGGTTGATTCGAAGACGATGGGTTAGCACAACATGTGTGTGTGGATGAACCGATTACGCTGTGATTTCGGTCCCGATACCTGTACGCGTAAACACTTCAAGAAGAATGGCATGCGAAATTCGACCGTCAATGATATGGGCTTTGCTGACACCGCCTCCGAGTGCATCCAAGCACGCATGAACCTTGGGCAACATCCCTTCGCCGATTGTGCCCCTCTTCACCATCCGCTGCACATCTTTGCGTGAGACCGTGGAGAGATGGCGCCCCTTCGCATCGCGAATACCCTTCACATCGGTCATCATCACCAGCTTTTCCGCACCTAGCGCAGCGGCCATCGCCCCAGCCACAAGATCGGCATTGATGTTATAGGTAGTTCCCTCCCGATTCGTACCGATCGGCGCGATGACGGGGATGTAATGATCCTGCTGAAGTTTTTGCACCAACGCGGGATCAATAGACTGAACCTCTCCGACCAAGCCGAAATCCTCGTCCTCCTCACCGTCATCGAGATCCTTTTCCAGGCTGGCCGCCCACGCTTTAGCCGTGAGCGGTCGAGACAGCATGAGCCCACCGTCTTTTCCGCTCAAGCCGACCGCAAGGCCGCCATGGCGATTCAAGAGATCGACGATTTCCATATTGATCTTGCCGGCCAACACCATCTCCACGATTTCCATCGTGGCTTCATCTGTGACCCGCACCCCATGGCGAAACTTGGCCTCAATACCCAATCGCTGGAGCATCTTATCAATCTGGGGTCCCCCACCGTGCACAATGACGGGGTTCAGGCCCACGTATTTCAGAAGTACGACATCCTGGGCAAACCGTTCTTTCAACGGCGCATCGGTCATCGCATGACCGCCATATTTAATGACAATCGTCTTGCCTTTGAACGTACGGATATAGGGCAAGGCTTCGATCAGGACGTTGGCTTTTTTGATCAGTCTGTTCATATCCAGGCTCCCATGGCGGAACCAGCACGGTACCCGAAAAACGCGGGCCGAGCAAGCTCGCCGCCTCCCCCCCGCGACAAGCTCGCCGGAGACGGAAGATCGCCGACAACCATGATCACGGTTTTTCGTCCTTCACAACACGCGCGCCGGCCGAACGACCGGCCCGAGGGTGCGTCTTATCGTAGACGGCCAGGAGTTGATCCGTAGCCAGATGCGTATATTTTTGTGTCGTGCTCAATGAAGCATGCCCGAGCATTTCTTGAATCGACCGCAGATCGGCCCCTTCATCGAGGAGATGCGTGGCAAAGGAGTGGCGCAGCGTATGGGGGCTCACAGAACCACCGGCCAATCGGTTCGAATAGCGGGCCACAATGCGAGCGACGCTCCGAGTTGTGAGCCTCCCCCCTCGGCTATTTCGAAAAATCGGCGACGAGACACGCAGAGTCTTCGCCGTCGGATATCGAGTCTTCGTCAGACGCTGCTCATCTAAGTAGGCTTGAATAGCCTGTAGCGCCACATCACCGATCGGCACAATGCGCTCCTTCCGGCCTTTTCCTCGCAAATGGACCAATCCCTCGGAGGCGCGGAGATCATCAAGATCGATCCCTACGAGTTCACTCACGCGAGCCCCTGTCGAATAGAGTGTCTCCAGCAAGGCGCGGTCTCGGAGCAAGCCTCCTGCCGCCTGATCGGCAGGAAACTCCATCAACGCCGCCGCGTCGTCCTTGCTCAACACTCGCGGCAGGTGTTTCGGCTGTTTCGGCATCCTGATGGCCTCGGCCGGATTGAGACCGGCCATGCCTTCTCGCTGCAGATAACGGTAGAAACTGCGCAGAGAAGAAAGTTTTCGGGCCATCGAGGTGTTCTTCTCATGCTTGCGATTCAGCCAGTGAAGGTAGCCCCGAATGGATTCTGTTTGCACGGTGGCGGGATCGAGTAGGGGCGTGCCGGGATGTTCTACCTGCATGAACGCCTGAAACTGCCGGAGATCCGAGCCATAGCTGCGCACAGTCTCGTGCGACGCATGACGTTCCAGCTCAAGGAACGTCATGAAAGCTCGAATTGCCTCATCCATGTCGCCAAGTCCTCAAGCGCCCGTTGTCCCGTCAGCCGTCGTTTACGCTCCTTGTCTCTCGTCGGTGTCGCAAGTGGAGGAAAGAGCCCAAAATTTGTATTCATCGGTTGAAAGTGACGCGGGTCTGTCGCCGTAATGTACGACACAAGACAGCCGTGCGCCGTGGTGGGGGGCGGCGTGACCAAGGGCAATCCTGCAAGACCGCGAGCCGCGTTGATTCCTGCCAGCCCTCCCATCGCGGCGGAATCCGTATACCCCTCGACGCCGACGAGTTGCCCCGCAAAGAAGAGGGTGCCACGCGCCTTGAACTGAAGCGTATCCCGCAACAGCTGAGGAGAGTTAATGAAGGTGTTGCGATGGAGACTGCCGTAGCGCAAAAACTCGGCTTGTTCCAAACCAGGAATCATGCGAAACACCCGTTTCTGTTCCCCATACGTGAGTTTGGTCTGAAACCCCACGAGGTTATAACAGGAGCGATGGGCGTTTTCCGTCCTGAGCTGGACCACCGCATACGCTCGCGCACCGGTCTTGGGATTCTCAAGACCCACGGGCTTCAACGGGCCGAACTGCATGGTCTGGCGACCCCGTTCGGCCATCACCTCGATGGGGATACAGCCTTCGAAGTAGGCGGTCTTTTCGAATTCTTTGGGTTGGACTTTCTCCGCCGCGAGCAACGCGTCATAGAAGGCATTGTAGGTCGGCTCGTCCATGGGACAGTTGAGATAGTCGTCCCCACCCTTACCATAACGGGACGCGAGAAAGGCGACATCCATATTGATGGAATCCGCATCGACAATCGGAGAGATCGCATCGTAAAAATACAAATGTGTACTATGAGTCAGTTGCGCAATTGCCTGAGACAGTTTGTTGGATGTCAGCGGGCCCGTTGCCACAATGCAGAGACAGTCGGTCGGGATCTCGGTGATTTCCTCATGCAGAATGCGAATATTCGGGTGACCCTCCAGCGCCTGGGTAATCTTGAGTGAAAACTGCTCGCGATCAACGGCCAAGGCCGACCCCGCCGGCACTCGCACCTCATCCGCCACTCGAATAATGAGCGAGTTGAGACGGCGCATTTCCTCTTTCAAGATGCCGGGGGCATTGAGGAGATCCACGGAGCCGAGCGAATTCGAGCAGACCAGCTCAGCCAGACCACCAGTTTTATGCGCTTGCGTCATCTCTTTTGGGCGCATTTCATAGAGCGTCACTTTCGCTCCACGATTGGCCGCCTGCCACGCCGCTTCAGATCCGGCCAGACCGCCTCCAATAATGACAATGTCCTCACGCATTCGAGTGAAACTCCCCCAGGAAAGACCACGAGCGGTGGCATTGTAGGAAGCGCATTTTGGGGATGTCAAGGCGACGTCGCTCTGCATGGCGCCGGCGGCACGGTTGATCCAATTTACAACCCCATGCTAGACTTTGCCGCGCGTAGGCGATTAGCTCAGGGGTAGAGCGCTTCCTTCACACGGAAGAGGCCACTGGTTCAAAGCCAGTATCGCCTACCATAGTCCTCCTCCTCGATCTCAATCCATACCCTCTGGCCTAACCCGCAGAATGCTCAAAAAGGCCAGACTTCTCACCCGCCCAACCCTGGCGCGCCGAGACGCGCCTTTTCCCAAGCAAGGCCACAGCTCCGAGGCTGACCCTCGTTTCACGTTTCGCGCCTCACGTTTCACGGTTCCTCTGAGCGATGCGAGAACGCCGCTGGCGTACGGTTTCAGCATCCTGCTAATTCTGGACAGAATCTTAGATGTCGGCTACACTTCTTTCTATTGAGAGTCAGTTGACTCTAAACCGTACAAGACAAGTGAGGTCATCTATGCGAACGACAGCTCTTGCAGTGGGAATGCTCCTGCTCGCCACCGCCGCCGGTTGTGCCGGAAACCATCAACAGCAAACATTGGCCGATGCAGATGGAAGCTATACCCCCCCGGCCAGCATCTACAGTGTGATGGACCCGACATCCTTGATCTATACCGATGTGGCAGCCGGAGCATCTCCGAGCGATAACCCCTGGCGCTGGAGCGGTTTTCTCTTGCACCCTCTTGGAGTCGCTATGGATTACGGTCTGAACCGACCGATCTATACACTGACCAGCAAGATACCGTACCTTTTTGGGTATACGTCTGAGGATTCGATGCTCGATAGCCAACGGCGGTAATTCCTAGTACCTACGGTTTTAGTTCGAACGCCCGCTTTCCTCACGAGAGCGGGCGTTATCGTATCATCCCGTTCGCAAACTCTTTTGCATTTCGTGTATGCTCATTTTGTGAATCAGAGTTCACATGATACGCGTACGTTTCGCGCCCTGCTCCTTCGACTATGGATGGTCTGTGGGCTAGGGCTCGGGTTCTTGCTGAATGGCTGCGAAACTCCGGCCAAAAAACCGATCCTCCCGCCCTCTGAAAGCGATCTGGTCGTCCTGAATTCCACGACCCTCTGTACGTCAACGTCCACCTTCCTCAAGACACATCCCCCCGCTTCACTCACCCCACGAGACTGGGGCGCCGGGCAAGAGTTCATTCTTCCCGCCGACCGAAGCCCCTCACATGGCGACGAGTCCTACTTTTTCGATGAAGATGGCGTGCTGGTTGGAATCGTCTTTACCTATCCGTCCGGGCTTGACTTGAATCCCTACCCAGTCCTCAGCCACACCTTAACGCAGCTGAAGCCGACGTTGGAGTTCTATCTCAATGTCGCAAATCTGTCATCCGGGGCGAGCATGGACTCCAGCGCCCTCTATGAAACCGGCGATGAGAAAACGACGACACAGTACTTGGTCCTAGGACCTCGTGAGCATCAGACCTTGCTCCAAGCTTCTCGGACGATCGACCCCTATGTGCGGCTGTTCTCACCCTATCGACGAGAATTCTTAGAACGATTGCGCTATCCACGAGGCCCAAAACCAGGGCAGCAGCTCGACAGTCAAGGCGCCGAGGACAAGGAGCCCTTCCCTTCACTCCAGCAATTCGCGCGCGGCCAGACCGCGCAGCTCTCCTACTGCGGAACCCAGAACTACGACATCGCGGCTGCCGCCTATCAGAAAGCCATCGCAAGCGGCTTTTCGAATAAAGTGTGGCTGGCAGAAGCCCACCACAAACTGGGCCTCGCATGGGTAGGGAAGGGACAGCACGAGAAGGCCAAGACGGAGATGCTGCAGTCGTTGGCCATCAGACCCAACACTCCGGAAATTCTGAATAACCTCGGTACGGTGTACAGCAAATTGGGAGACAAGGCGAATGCGCTTGCCTCATTCGAAAAAGCCGTGACACTCCGCCCCAACTATGCCATTGCCCGCTATAACCTAGCTGAAGCCTACGAGCCTTCAAATCCTAGACGGGCCCTCTCGGAGTACGAAACCTATCTCGCGCTGGTCGAAGGCATCCCCGATGAAGCCAATCGAATTGCTCAGGTTCAACAACGCGTCAAAACGTTAAAGCAGTAGCCTGCCCCCAATCAATCGTCCGTTCCCCTCACCAGGTGTCGAATATGTGATTCCGCTAGGTGCCCAACCAACCTCACGTTGGTGTCGGCGCACAGCGAGCCGTCCTATCTCTCCAGGCCGCTCCGTATCGAGAAGTAGATTTTGCCCCTGCCAGGCAGATGCTCGTGGGCATGAAATTTTTCGTGATGAAGAATCTTGCCTCTTCGGAGTGGACAAGCGGATTTGGTCATCCCACGACTGTACGTACTCAGGTTCAGGCATCAAGCCTCCTGGATATGAGGACACATGGTCTGGTGTGACCAATGTCCTTGTCGGAGGTGTGTCCTTACATTTTCAGGAAGTGACCGAAGGCGCTATGCCCTGCGGAGCATATTAACGGCGGGCTTTTTCTGCTTGTTCTTCCAGCGTTTTGCAGTCGATGCAGAGAGTGGTGACTGGGCGGGCTTTCAGTCGCGGATAGGGAATTTCTTCTTCGCAGCGCTCACAGATGCCATAGATGTTCTGGTTCATTCGCTCAAGCGCCTCGTCGATCTTCTTGACCAATCGTTGCTCACGCTCACGAATCCGCATTAAAAAATTCTGCTCGGCCTCTGCTGACGCCTGATCGCTCACATCCGGGAACGCCTCCTGACCGTTTGGATTGGCCAAGCCCTCGACTGCCTCCTCCAACATGGCCTTGCGTTGCCGCTCAAGGTCGCGACGGATAGTCGCGTATTTTTTCCCCTGGGACGATGTCTTGACTTTTCGTTTAGCCGTGGCAGATTTGGCCGCCGACGGCGTGGGGGAAATACGCTTGGGAGAAGAGCCTGCTTTCATACACTAACCTACTTGAGGGGTAATATCGTCTGAAACAAAAGAAACTATAGCAGGGGCCTTGAGAGGGGGTCAATGGTCAGCATGGGCCTGTCACTCTCATCACTCGGGCTCGCTACAGATCTCGACGGCCCTCGATCGACTTCAGTAACGTCACGTCGTCGGCATATTCGATATCCATTCCGACCGGAATGCCGTAGGCAATCCGCGAGACCCGGGCCCCAAGAGGTTTCAATTGATTCATGAGATAGATGGCGGTCGCCTCGCCTTCGATAGTCGGACTCGTTGCCAAGATCACTTCCTGGACTCCCCCAAGCTTCACCCGATCGACCAACTCTTCGGCCCTGATATCGGATGGGCCAACACCATCCAACGGAGATAAGGCGCCGAGTAGCACATGATACAGGCCACGATAGGCTCCTGCCCGCTCAATGGCATAGGTCGTACTCGGTTCTTCCACAACCAGAATCCTCGTCTGATCCCGCTTTGAATCGAGGCAAAACTCACAGAGCTCTCCCTCGGCGATATTCCGGCACTGTCGGCAAAATGAGAGTCCGTCTTTGACAGCGCGAATCGCTTCGGCCAGGCGAAGCGCGTCTTCGCGGTCGGCTTTCAACACATGGAACGCCAGTCGTTGTGCCGTTTTTTGACCGATACCTGGGAGACGGACTAACTCACGCACCAACCGTACGAGTAAGCCCTGTTGATCAACTGCCATACGCTATGGTCATCCGCTAGAACATTCCGGGGACGTTCATCCCCCCTGTAGCCGATTTCATCGCACCCGCCATCATCTCGCGAGCCTTCCTGAGCGCATCGTTCGACGCAGCCAGGACCAGATCTTGAACCATCTCCACATCACCGCTTTTCACCACTTCGGGATCAATGACGATACTAACTAGCTCCATGGCCCCAGTGGCCGTGACCGTCACACTGCCACCGCCGGCCGTTCCCGTGACGATCTTCGACGATGTCTCTTCCTGCACCTTCGCCATTTGGGCCTGCATCGCCTGCGCTTGCTTCAAGAGATTTCCCATATTGCCCATCGGGTTCTTCATTCCTCAACCTCCTTCTGGATCGATACCGGTCTCACCTCTGCGAGCTCTGCGCCAAATATCTCCAAGGCCTGCTTGACGACCGGATGGGCCCGCGCTCGCTCGAACAGGACCAATCGTTGTTCTTTTTCCTTCGCCGCCCTGAGCTGCGCCATCGTCGGCCCTGAAGGGTCCGACTCGGTCAATTCGATAACCCGCAAACGAACCGTCTGGCCGCTCAATCGTTCACAGATGGATGTGAGTACCGCCATATTATCAGGCTTCTCGATCATCCCTCGAGCCGCCATCTCCTGCTTGGCAAACCCAATGGTCGCCACATGACCCTCCACACCCACAAACCGTCCCCTCTCTAGAAAGGCAGCAATCCTGGAAGACGTATTGCCCACTTCCTCCTGGACCTGCTCCCAATTGAGCATCACCGCAGCGAGCTTGTTGTCAGCCGTAGGCGAGGCCACCGGTGTCGAAGCCTTCACCTCACCGGTAGCGACATTCGGATGATTCGTCGAGGAACCTTCTGGAGGGGCTGCAATCCCGACCGCAGAAGGCCGTGGCGTCATCGAAGCAATCGGTGCGGAAATCGGCGGCTGCAAAGACTTCGGTACCGGCGCAGGGGCTGAATTCTCCGAACGGCCCGCCGAACCAGCTTTCTCAATGGGGATTGGAGCTGATTGAGACGGGCGCGCCAGCTGAGCATGCGGCACCGTGTGTGGGACCGACCTCCCATCCTGCCGACGCAGTAACCGGGTGGCTTGCACCGCCGCTGTTTCAAGCACGAATCGCGGATGCGCGCTCAATCGTAGCGAGTCCTCTGCTTGCGTAAAGATCGCCAATAGTTCTTGAAGTAGTTCGGGCGAAAACGAGCATGCGTCCGACGCCATCTGCGTGAGATCTTCCGCAGATGCCTCAATCAACCCCTGCCACTCTTGGGATGAAGGCACGACCGACACTACCAGCATGTTGCGCACATACTCGACGATCTCTGCACAGTAGGTTCGCAGATCATGCCCTTGGTCCAAAAGTTGTGCCAGCACACGTAATGCCGCGGCACTCTCCTGAGCCATGATCGCCTGAATCATAGAGCGAACAAGCTCCTGTGGAACCGCTCCCAGCAGGGTCTCCAGATCCGCATGCACGATGGTCTTGCCGCCAAACGCTACGGCTTGGTCGAGCAGGCTTAACCCGTCACGCATACTGCCTTCGCTGGCTCTAGCCAACGCCATCAGGCTCCGCTCTTCGATGACGATCTGGTCCTGTTCAACCACATGGCGCAGCCGCTCGATGATCTCGGTTCGCGCAATCCGACGGAAGTTGTAATGCTGGCAGCGGGAGAGAATCGTAGCTGGAATTTTGTGAATTTCCGTGGTGGCGAAAATAAAGACGACGTGAGGCGGTGGCTCCTCCAGCGTCTTCAACAGCGCATTGAACGCTGAGTTCGACAGCATGTGGACTTCATCGATGATATACACCCGGTACTTCCCGCGAAATGCGGCGAACTTGACGTTCTCGCGGATCTCGCGCACATCATCCACACTTGTATTAGATGCGCCGTCGATCTCCATGACATCGACGGAAGTCCCCTGCGCGATTTCAAGGCAGTTGGAACAGACGCCGCAGGGCGTACCGGTCGACCCACGCTCGCAGTTGAGTGCCTTGGCGAGAATTCTTGCAACCGTGGTTTTCCCCACGCCGCGGGTGCCTGAAAAAAGGTAGGCTTGGGCAATGCGTTTGGTGGTAATGGAATTGACCAGCGTCTGGACAACATGGGGTTGTCCAATCACATCATCGAACGTCCCAGGACGGTATTTACGGGCAGAGACTTGATAATCCAACGTCGCTATACTCCGAATGTTGAGTTATGAATGGTAAATTTTGAATGAGAAGCGCCGGCACAATTCAACATTACACATTCACCATTCAACGCTCCTCGCTTCGAGGAAGCGGGGCCAGGTGATCCTGCGGCACACAGAACTAACCGCTTACCGTTGCTTCCTTCCGGACCTGGCGGGATTCACAGGGTTCTGTTGCACAGGGCCCAGCCCCTAATCCTCAATTAGTTCTGAGTTTTGAGTGCTGAGTTATGAATGGACGCGGTGCTCCGATCCCTAACCCTACAACTCAGAACTGATAACTCAGAACTCAGCACTTCTCTGAGTGGCGGAGAGGGTGGGATTCGAACCCACGGTCCCATTGCTGGGACGCATGCTTTCCAAGCATGTCGATTCGACCACTCTCGCACCTCTCCACACCGATTTTCGAGAGGCGGCATCTTAACA